>CAZMMB010000342.1:0-1501 GCA_964567325.1 uncultured Oscillospiraceae bacterium | reverse complement strand
CATGAACAGCAACATTTTACTTGTAATGTTTATTTATACCCCTTTCCCTGGACAAAATCACAAGGAACAATGTTTTATAACTAAATTAACACATTTTGAGTAAAATTGAAATGAGCAAATAGTCTAGCCAAATTGCAGCTCGCCGCCCCGCTCATTAGATTGCGCCCATGCCGGGCGCACCAAAAAATAAACAACCACAAAAAGTAAGTGGCTGTTTATTGGAATCTTATATTCGCACTGTTTAAAGTGCCTTATTGGGCATCAGTTTTAAGGACAGCATTTAACAGTACTGTCGCTCCAGCTGTACACTGTTCTACAGTTGAAAACTCAGCTTCTGTATGGGAAAGTCCATCTTTAGACACCACGAAAATCATAGTAGTGGGCATCATATAGTTTGCAAACTGAGCATCGTGGCCTGCACCGGAATTAATATGTTGATACTTTACCCCAACATCTTTTGCGGCTTCCTCGACATTATTCACTAATTTCTTATCAAAGTATACTGTATCTCTTTTCCATGCTTCCTTAATCTCACACTTGCAACCGACCCATTCTTTTGTTGGGAGGGATTTGACGATATCCATTACTTTTTCCCGAACCTTTGGATCCTCATGTCTTACATCTAAGGAGAATTCTACGAAGCTAGGAATTACAGTATGAACATTGGGCCTACAAACAATTTCACCGGTTGTATATACAAGTTCCGGACGATTCAGCTTATCTATCTCTTCGTGGAGATAGCATTTTGCCTTAGCTGCAGCCAAAAATGCATCTTGCCTCTTATGCATTGGGAATGTCCCAGCATGGGCTGCCAGACCTGTAAATGAAATCCTATAGTTGAACATTCCTAGGACACAATCTACCACTCCGACGTCGTTGCCTGCATCCTCTAATATGGGGCCCTGCTCAATATGTAACTCGAACATAGCCTTATACTGATCTGGATTTAATCTGTATTTTTTATCGCCTTTATATCCAGATGCATCAAGGGCCTCACCGAAGGTCTTTGTCGCATCTAGAACACTTTGGGAGGCCATCATATTTTCAAATATAAAGTTTTTCGAAATCTCTGCCGGTAAATAATCATTGCATACGATGCCTGAAACCATCATTGCTGGCGGATAAAGTGAACCTTCCTCATTGGTCCAAACCATAGCTGTTAGGGGATGCTTGTGGGGAATCTTCTCAGCCACAATTGTTTCCAGGGCTTCCATTGCCCCCATTACACCCAGAATTCCATCATAGTTTCCGCCATTTCTAACGGAGTCCACATGGGAGGCCATTACTATTCTCTTCGCATCAGGGTCAGAACCCGGGATAGTAGCATACATATTGGCTACATCATCAACTTCTATAATAGCTCCTATGGCTTCCATTCTTTTTTTAAACTCGGCTCTCGCCATAAGGGCCTCAGGTGATAAGGAATATCTGGTTATGCCGCCATGGCCGGCATCTCCGAACTTGCTGAATGTTTTGATCTTGTCTTCCATTCGCTTTACAT
>CAZMMB010000341.1:1160-1503 GCA_964567325.1 uncultured Oscillospiraceae bacterium | reverse complement strand
GTAGACAGAAATAGAAGACCCTTAAAATTGCTGCTGACTGGGGATATCTTTACACAGATTGATGAGTTTGCCAATCATTATATAGAGGATAGTTTGATGGAAATGAAGGTGGCCTTTGAAAAAAATATGAGCATAGGTTGGTGGATAAGGAACACGATTATAAACCCATTTGGTGGGATAATGGCAGAGAAAAGTAAAAATCCTTATATGCCCTATAGGATAGGTGGCTACGCTAAGGAGACAGTTGGCCAAGCATTAAAATGGAGACAGAGGCATTATGACGGGATAATCCAGCTTTTTCCCGCTGGATGTATGCCAGAAATAGTTGCAAAGTCAGTTTTTG
>CAZMMB010000341.1:0-1150 GCA_964567325.1 uncultured Oscillospiraceae bacterium | reverse complement strand
GAAGGTTTATCCCAAAATGAAGGAATACCCATACTGTCGGTGATTTACGATGAAATGAATGGAGATGTGGGTTATCTTACGAGGATAGAGGCCTTTACAGATATGCTTTTGAGAAAGAGAGATAGCTAATGTATTATCTTGGTGTTGATGTGGGTTCGGTGAGTACGGATCTAGTTATTGTCGATGAAAATCTAAAGATTGTGGAAGAGATTTATCTCAAGACAGGGGGTCTGCCTATAGAGGCTGTAAAGGAGGGATTGCGGCAGCTCTCCGACCGCTTTTCAGATGGCGAAATAAGGGGGGTTGGAACAACTGGTAGTGGTCGGAGGCTGGCATTTGCCATCGTCGGCGGTGATGTGGTAAAAAACGAAATAACATCTCACGCCGTAGCTGCCGCTAGCATAGATCCGGAAATACGGACGGTTTTGGAAATTGGCGGACAAGACTCGAAAATAATCCTCCTCAAGGACGGCATTATTTCGGATTTTGCCATGAATACAGTCTGTGCTGCTGGAACTGGATCCTTCTTAGACCGTCAGGCAGAGAGGTTGGGGATTTCAATTGAAGATCTCGGCGAAATGGCAGTCAATTCAGAAAATCCTGTTAGTATAGCTGGAAGGTGTGCGGTATTTGCTGAGTCTGACATCATACATAAGCAGCAGTTGGGATGTAAGATGGAAGACATTATTGCTGGCATGTCAAAAGCCCTAGTAAGAAATTATTTATCTAATGTAGCGAAGGGGAAAAACCTTTTCCCAAAAATCTACTTCCAAGGTGGGGTAGCGGCCAACAAGGGGATAAAAAAGGCCTTTGAAGAGGCCCTGCATCAACCTGTAACGGTTCCTGAATATCACAAGGTGATGGGGGCCTTTGGAGCTGCAATATTGGCAAAGGAGGAAATAGGTAAAACAAGGGAAGGCTCAAAATTCCGTGGATTTAGAACAGGGGATGAGGAAATAATAAGCCGAAGCTTTACCTGTAAAGATTGCGACAACCATTGTCATGTTACAATTCTTAGCTCTGAGGGATGTCAATTGGGGTGCTTTTCAGACCGATGTGGAAAATACCAAATTCATTGAGTAATAATTAGGGTCTGCAATCGGCCAAACGCTGATATATGCCGATTGCAGACCCTAATTATTGGCGAGCT
>CAZMMB010000340.1:0-1519 GCA_964567325.1 uncultured Oscillospiraceae bacterium | reverse complement strand
AGCCCCTATCGCCTTCTTTGGGCTTGCTTTCTTCAGGCATAGGCGCAAACATCCTGTATTCATCTTCCAATTGACCAGCGGCATCATCATCCCCCTGATCTGAATAATTCTTAATTACATAATCAGGTATTATGCCAACCTTGTCGATAGCCTTTTTATTCGGACTTAAAAAGTAATACATGGATAGCTTTATTTTTTTATCCTGGCCTAAGGGAATAATTTGTTGTGCCACCCCTTTGCCATAACTTTTTGTTCCAACTATAATTGCTGTACCGCTGTCCTGCCAAGCTGCTGCTAAAATTTCAGATGAACTGGCGCTACCCTCATTGATAAGTAGAACGATAGGAAGCTTGGGGCTATTGCTTCCTGCCGCCGAAATAGTCTCGACTATTTCCCCCCTATTTTGAAAATGTACTATGGGCCCAGCCGGCATCATCTGGTCTGCGATTGCTGCCACAGTTCCCACATAACCACCAGGATTATTTCTTACATCTACAATGAACGACTTAGCCCCCCTAGCCAAGAGCTTTAGCCTTGCCTCTTTGAATTCTAGGTGAGAATCGCTATCAAACTGGGTAATTCTTATGTAGCCTATACTCTTATTTATCAATTCATAATCAACGGAAGCCAATTTAATTTTCTCTCTTATCAAGGAGAAGGTTAGCCGCTTGCCATTCCTTAAAACCACCATGGTGACATTGGTTCCTTCCTCTCCCCTGAGAAGGTTGGCAATCTCTGTCAGCATCATCGTATCTACCTCTTTGCCATCTACCATGACAATTACATCTCCCGATAGCACCCCAGCCTGCTCGGCAGGGCCACCGGAAATAGGGGATACAACTTTGCAAACGCTTCCAATCTGTTCAAGGCTTACACCAATGCCAGAAAATTCACCACTTACAGATTCCTCAAACTCACGGCTTTCATCTTCCGTACTGTAGTATGTGCTATAAGGGTCCTTAAGCGAATCAATTATTCCCCTATATGCCCCTTCCATAAGATACCTATAGGTAACCTGGTCTTTAAAACCTTCTTTTGTCTTAACCATGAGCTCCCTGATAAGGCTGAACTCCTCCTCCCAGTCAAGTTGGTCTTCCCTTCCATGATATATTGCTGTAGAAAGTGGCTCCGCAAAAGAGAAGACAAAGCCAAAAGAGGTGATAACTAAGGCCCCAACAAGAAGAATAGCTATCAACTTTGCGACCTTCTTTGCTGTTTTCTGACTCATTTATTTAACCTACCTTGTCCTAAATATAATCAAATTATCTCTATATTCAACCGGCTTCTGCCTTCAGACAGTCCCCTTAGGCTTATATTGTAATCGATGTCCAAAGAGCCTTTGGGTACATCCCTGTTAATCTTGTTAATTACATTGTTTGTTAAGACTTCCATCTCCACAGCCCCGAAAGGGGTCCCATAGTAGCCCGTGAAACGCTTACCCTTTTCAAAGCGAATTTCAGTATCCAATGGCACGGCCTCACCACATCTCTTCATAAGGATTTCGTCTTCTTTTATCATC
>CAZMMB010000339.1:572-1531 GCA_964567325.1 uncultured Oscillospiraceae bacterium | reverse complement strand
TGGCTAGGAAGGAAAACCCTGTTGAGGTTTCAGCGGGGACTGTTGAAAAAATGGATCTTGATCAAACAGTCTCAGTAGTTGGCATCATCTCAGGTTCCCAGTCTGCAGAGGTGGTTTCCGCCTTAAATTATGAAATAGTATCCATATTAGTTGAAGAGGGGGATCTCGTAAAAAAGGATCAAGTCATTGCTGAGTTGGATGATAAGGACCTAAAATATGAATATCAGAAGGCTAAAAAATCCCTAGAAGAAACAAAAAACCAATATGATTCAAATCAGATTCTTTATAAAGAAGGGGCCATTTCAAGGTCGGAATACCTATCATCAAAGAATGCTTATGAAAACAGCCTTATAAACCTGGAATCTCTGAACATAGCCGAAAAAACTAAAATTCGCAGCCCAATTAATGGGACGGTTACTAGGGTAAATGTAAGTTTAGGGCGGTATGCTAACGATACTGAGGACAAAAAACCTATGTTTATTATAGAAGATTTAGAACGGTTAAAGATGGATGTGAAAATTAGTGAATATGACATAGGTAAAATAAGCTTGGACCAGGAAGTGGTAATAAGAGCAGATGTTCTGGGTAAACAGAGTGTCAAAGGCAGGGTAAGCCACATATCTCCTACTGGAGAAATGAAGGAGGCTATGTCTAAAGAAATGGTAGTTCCGGTTCAAATTGATATAGAAGCCAGCAATTTAATTGGGGGGGTAACAGCTAGGGCTAAAATTATAATCGAAAGCAAAAGGGATGTTATGACTGTTCCCATCGATGCGATTTCAGAGGATCAAGATACAGGTGAGAGCTATGTATTTCTCATAGATGGGGTCACAGCTAAGAAAATGGTTGTCCAGCTGGGCATTGAAGGGGATTTCTATATAGAAATTTTAGATAGCCCCCTGGTGGAAGGGGATATGGTAATTCTTAGTCCCACTTTCAATATTTTGGATGGTAGTGAA
>CAZMMB010000339.1:0-562 GCA_964567325.1 uncultured Oscillospiraceae bacterium | reverse complement strand
GTGGAGTCTCAGTTATCTCCTTGTAGTAGGGATGTTAGAAATGATGGATGAGATTATTAGGATTGAAAATATTGGCAAGGTTTATGAGAATGGAGAGGTCTCTGTAAGGGCTTTACAGGATGTTTCCCTGACTGTGGGCCAGGGTGAATTTATAGCTATAATGGGTGCATCAGGTTCTGGGAAGTCAACCTTGATGAATATTTTGGGATGCTTAGACCGGCCTACGACAGGAGATTACTTCCTCAACGGGAAAGATATAGGTGAAATGACTGATGACCAGCTTTCAAAGGTGAGAAATAGGGAAATCGGTTTCGTCTTCCAGTCATTCAATCTTATTTCCAGGACAAGTGCCTTGGAAAATGTTGAACTACCGATGGTCTATGGGAAAATCAGGCCAAGGGTGCGTAAAGCTAAGGCAATGATGTTACTGGAAAGGGTAGGTTTGTCAGATCGGGTCTACCACCTGCCAAATGAGCTTTCGGGGGGTCAAAAGCAGAGGGTAGCAATTGCTAGGGCATTAGCTAATAATCCCAGGATAATATAGGCAGATGAACCAACCGGC
>CAZMMB010000338.1:0-1557 GCA_964567325.1 uncultured Oscillospiraceae bacterium | reverse complement strand
AAGTGTTAAATCACTGGCGGGCTGCTTTGAGAGTTAATAATCGAGGAAGTCCAGAATTATATATAATGAATGTTCTATTTCATCATAGTCTTCAAACTGAAGCTTACATAGTTCAGCTACTCGCAATCCTGATGCGAAAAGCAATTCGATAACAGCCACATCACGGCACCAGAAAAATTCACCATTCAATGTTTTTATTTGAGGACATTTCATGTTTTTCAAAAGTTCTAATCTATTAAGGGATTGGGCCACGAAGCAATCATTGTACACGGCACTGAGAAAGCGCTCCATTTCCAAGATGGTTAGAGTCGTAGGGGCCCTGTATCCTTCTTTAAGTCTTAATCGGAATTTCCTAAAGGGGTTTTCATCTATTTCTTCCTTATCTTCCAGGTAGGTGAAAAAAGATCGAAGGCAGGCAATTTTTCTTTTGATAGTTTTAACTTTATATTTACTGGAGATGTGGGCGACATAATCATCTAGGACGTGTTTTGATATTTGCTTGATAGTCATGACCCTAGGGCTGGCATCCAAAAACTCAAGGAACATTCGAAGGTCGATGGAATAACCTTTTATACTATGCTGCGTAAGTTGCCGTTCTTTTTCGCAATGAATTATAAATGAATCTATATGCTTGCTAATCATAGCCATTTTCCCTTCCATTGGTATATTCCCCCCCCCTCAACCAAGGAGCTTCAGGACAATCATACCATAAATGTAATATAATGTAAACACCTAAGATGTCCAATATAGGGAATTCAAAGGCTCACTTACCCTTTATCCGTGTTATAATTAAAGTTGGAAGAAGGGGGTAGTTCATATGAAAGCCGATCAAAACATTTATACACGAAGGCAACTACAAAATTTAGTCATTCCGCTGTTGCGGAAGTATAATGCTAACAGAGCAATGTTGTTTGGCTCGTATGCACGAAATGAGGCCACTGAGGACTCAGATATAGATTTGCTCATAATAGGGGGGGAGAGCTTTGAACCGACAGATGTTTTCGCATTAGCAGAGGACTTGCATTTAGCCTCCGGAAAATCGGTGGATGTTTTCGAAATGCAAGAAATAAATAAAAATACCCTTCTATACAATACAATTATGCGAGAGGAGGTAACAATCCAGTGAGATTGAAGGATATACAAAGGTTGATAAAAATTGCTGAAACTGGCGATAAGCTTACGGGATATAGAAAGTTTTTGCTTGAATTACCTTAGATATGTCTTTGAACCATAACCATACTGTAACACCTTTGTAATGGACAAAAAATCATGTCCTGCTATAATAAATTCATAGGGGAAATAGACCCCAAATTGCTCGAAAGTACCTGAAAAACCTTTATTACAGTAATATTACAATTAAAACTTGATGTTGACTGTAAAGAGGGGGGGAGGGTATAATCGAGAGTGATAGATGATGCAACGGGATTCCCGTACTGCGTATCTATATAAAAGGTCAAATTATCTTCAGAAGGGGAGGATAATTTGAATGAACAATGTAATTAGCACTCCCCTTCGAAGACAAAATCCTAAAGGAGGAATTTTAAATGAGAAAAGTAC
>CAZMMB010000337.1:813-1580 GCA_964567325.1 uncultured Oscillospiraceae bacterium | reverse complement strand
CGCCACCTCCATATTCCCGAGGAAGCGGAATACTTAGTAAACCGTAACGTGCCATTTTCTTTACGTTTTCTAATGGAAACCTATGCTCCTTGTCAATGTCTGCAGCTATGGGTTCAACTTCCGTCTCTGCAAACTGCCTTACCATTTTCCTTACAAATTCCTGCTCTTTTGTCAATTGAAAGTTCATGTTTACATTGCCTCCTAAATCAATTAATAAGCCCGATAAAATACGCCCTAAAATGATAATATATATAGTTGTTATTTAATTAACAATTGCCCATATCTATTAAACCCTACTTATCGATAAAAATCAACTGTTTCTTTTTAAATTTTGAAAGAAATTAATATGTTTATATAATCAGAATAGTCTGCACACTCTTGCTTGGATTGGTTTATCTTGATATAATAATAAGATAAATTGTTTTATCTCTTATTTGCTGGAAAAAGGAGGGTAAATATGAGGAGACAGACAAAGTGGTTGCCGTTATTGCTAGCCTTTGCCTTGTTGGTTTTTGTCGCCTGCAGTAGCCATGAAAATGGAAATGACCTAGGCGATGAACCTGAAGGAATACCAGAAGAAGTCGAGGCCGTAATGGACAAAGTCACCGAGATAGCCGCCAACTATGCCCTACAGCTAGATGGCCATTGGGCGGATGAATATGCTGAATGGCAGCCATGCGCTGGCCATGTGTTTGTATGCGCTTCCATGCTCAATCAGACAACCAGTCTCTTCAAGTCTTGTCGAGTGCCTCCAACTGCCGACGCGT
>CAZMMB010000337.1:0-803 GCA_964567325.1 uncultured Oscillospiraceae bacterium | reverse complement strand
GATGATGGTTATTTCGAAATTACCATTGATGGCTCAGAAGATCCCGATGATTGGATGACTCAATATGAGGTGGAGGGACAATTTTTCGTCGCACAAAATGGGGAACCCTGTGCCGCACTTTCCGCCTGGGATGACGATGTAGATGACCCGGTATGGTCTGCTTTTGCCCCAGTATACGATAGCGATAGTAATGTGGTTGGAATTCTAGGCGTAGACTATCCCGCCCCTGAGATTTTAGATTTCCCCGAATGGAACAGGGATTCTGACCAATGGAATGGAATGGAAGTCGAATACTAATCAGAATAATTCTTGTATAAACTTGTATAAAAAGGTGGCATAAAACCACCTTTTTTATTTCATTTGCTTCTTTAGCCTGCCCAGGACCTTCTTTTCTATACGAGACACCTGGACCTGGGAAATCCCCAATTTATCGGCTATTTGTTGCTGTGTCATATCTTTAAAATAACGAAGGACTATGATTTGCCTTTCCCTATCTTGCAACTTGCCGATAGCACTTTTTAAATAAATAACATCTATCCGCTGCTCTTCATATTCCCTATATTCGCTATCCGACACCGATTCCGGCCTATCTGGATCATCTAGGCTTTCCGGCGTATTCATAGCATCCCCAGCCTCCATTAACAGCATCATCCTGTCCATATCTATGCCTATCTCATCTGCCAATTCACTAATCTTTGGAGACCTGCCGTGAGTATGACAAAACTTATCGCAAACCTGCTTCATGTGCCTTACTTCTTGTTTTATCTGCCTGCTGATTTTTATTCTTCCATCGTCCCTCAAAT
>CAZMMB010000336.1:0-1599 GCA_964567325.1 uncultured Oscillospiraceae bacterium | reverse complement strand
TAAGGATGGCAATCTGCTTACTAGAAGCACCACCGGTTGGCAAAGACCTGATGGTTGGGAACATGTGCTAGATGTTGCAGAAGAATACGGCATGAGAACTGAAATGGTCGTACATGTAACTAATGGCGATTATACCATTACCTCCTTGCTAAGTGATAAGACTGCTATAAACAGGGCTGTCGACAGCCTAATGGAAGAAGCCATATTGTACCAAGGTATAAATCTAGATTTTGAAGGTTTGGGATTTGGCGATAATGAGGCACAGTTACAAATAGTGAGGGACAATTTCAATAGCCTCGTTAGTATCCTAGGGGAAAGAGCAAAAACTGCAGGCCTTGAACTGACTCTTACCCTTCACCCCCCTAATAGCGCATATAAAGGTTATGATTATAGATTCCTAGGTAAGGTTGCCGATAGAATAATAATCATGGCCTATGAATATGGTTCAAAACCAGAGCCTAATTCCCTTGTAATTCAGGCCGTAGAACAATCGCTGCAAGATGTCCCTAAAGAAAAATTAGTATTGGGTATTTCGATACCCAGCGAGAACACCCAAAGCATTCTTGCCAAGATTGGTATCGCCAAAAGATATCAACTTGATGGCATTGCTCTTTGGAGATTAGGCTTGCTTACAGATGAGATGTGGGATCATGTACGAAAATCTACAAAGATAAAATAAACCTGAGGTTATCAAAAAACCTTTGTGTAAAGTTTAGGAAATAAGAAGATAAGAAGATAAAAAATAAGAGTGACCCTATATGTTATGATGTTAATTGCAAGAAAAACAAAAATAACGGAGGCACTCTTATGAAAAATAGTATAACCCAAATCTCAGAATTAATCACCACCAGCCATGAAGAAATTTTTGATATCCTCTCGTTAATAATGAGAGGGTATCGCCGAGTTCATAGAAATTCTAATTTTAGGAATATAGGTTGTTTAATTGAAACCCCCATCCCAAACCGGCATATTTTCAATATATTTGCCTTGTACAGCAGGCACATAAAAGGCTCCATAGGTGTTTAGACCATTTTCTCTTTTCATTGAAGGCAACTCCACATAGAATTTATAGTACGGCATATAAACTTTAGTCCATGTTTCATTTCGATACACAAGCTCAATTTTTTTAATGTATTGTTCACCGGGAAATTCTTCCGGAACAGTAGTAATATAATTTTTGCTCTTGAGTAGTTCCAATGCTCTATCTGATGTTATGATTGGGTAGTTACCAATTATACCGGATAAATCAGCTCGATAATTTCTTGATAGATATAACCTGCCATCATCATCACAATAAAAAGTGACCCTTGTAAAATTGTAGTGCAATATGTTTTGAACCTCATCAGTACCGCCTTCAAAAAATGATATTGAGTAATGTTGTTTGCCATAAATATCGTAGTCACCGATGGAAATGTTAATCTGCGGATCGCTCATATTGATATATTTTGAATATTCTTTTTTGAGGTAATCTGCAACCTTTAGAAGTTCTTCGTAACTTGATGTGTAAGTAAATATATATCCGTCCGGTAAGTTAATTGGATATTTAGGGTCTGCTGAACAACCCTCAACCCATTGCAATCATTGACCTTGAGGCCGTTT
>CAZMMB010000335.1:0-1607 GCA_964567325.1 uncultured Oscillospiraceae bacterium | reverse complement strand
AAGAAAAAGGGGGGACAGTAATGTATAAAGGAGAAAGATATAATGAAGATCTTGATTTGCGATGATGACCGTGAAATCGTAGGGGCTATAGAAATTTATTTGAGGAACGAGGGATTTACGGTCTTCAAAGCCTATGATGGAGTTGAGGCTTTAGATGTTTTAGACAGGGAGGAAATTCATTTGGTTTTAATGGACATCATGATGCCCAAGCTAGATGGAATGAGAACCACTATGAGAATTAGGGAAGAAAAACATTCCGATAATTATGCTATCGGCTAAATCTGAGGATTATGATAAAATCACTGGTCTTAACCTAGGTGCAGATGATTATATTACTAAGCCCTTCAATCCATTAGAACTCATTGCCCGAGTGAAATCCCAATTGCGAAGATATGTGGACCTGGGGAGTCTGGAAAAGAAAACAGGGGTCTACAAATCAGGAGGCCTTGTTGTGGATGAGGATTCTAAGGCAGTATATGTTGACGGTGAGCAGGTAGCAGTGACCCCAATAGAATTGGGAATTTTGAAGCTGCTTACAAAAAATGCGGGCAAAGTGTTTTCCATGGAAAAGATTTATGAAGCTGTATGGGAAGAGGTTGCTTATAATCCTGAAAACACTGTGGCCGTACATGTCAGGCGAATTAGGGAGAAGATAGAAATAAATCCGAAGGAGCCAAAATATTTAAAGGTGGTGTGGGGAATTGGATATAAAATTGAAAAATTACAGTAGGTATAAGGCTATTAATATTATGATTTTTATTCTTTGTGTAGTGTCCTTTATTAGCGCAATTACCCTGGGGACATTCATCATGAGTGAGGAAACCAAGTTGCATGGTACAGGGATAGCCATTGATGATATCTTCTATTTTAAAGATTATAAAAGTAGTAATGCATTTCAGTGGGAATTTGAAACAAAATCAGAAAGATTGCTGGAGCTTTTGGGAAGCCCTAAGCCCGACCGTTATTTCAGGGAAAATAAAAAGAACTTGGACCAGGTAAGCGGCTTTACTTACTATGCCTCAAACGGTATATTTGCCGTGACCAACATAGAAGATTATAGCGATGGAAATGATGTTGACAGCAATTATTTTGTTAATCTAGGCAGAAATGGTGGCTATTTGCTGTTTGAAAATGATGAAATGGTTAAGAGCCCTAAAAGTGAAAATGCTTCCTATTCAAGGATAAGAAATAACGACAGGTATCTAGAGGAAAGACTAAGCTCTCGCGCATATAATATATATTTTGCTTTTGACAAGAATTTCATGGATGGGAAAGAAGAAATTTTTAACATGGTAAAGGATGGGATCTATCGATGGATTTTGCCCGCAATTATCTTAGCCATACTTTCATTAATGAGCCTTATCTGGTTAATTGTGACAACAGGTAGAAGAGACGATGAGGGGGAAAGACCTCTTAAAAGGGTTGACAGGGTATTTACCGAGGTGCAATTGATGATAATAACGGCCTGTCTGGTGGGCGGAGGATTTCTTTTCCTGGAAATATCATTTAACAGCTTGGGATATCATCCTCACCATTACGGAGGATTATCGCAGTTTAGCACGGGGGCATGGATCCAAATAGGGGGCGCGATTCTGCTTGGAATATTT
>CAZMMB010000334.1:0-1622 GCA_964567325.1 uncultured Oscillospiraceae bacterium | reverse complement strand
TCCGGACATCAAATGCTCATTCAGCTTGCAATTATATTATTCGCATTATATTATTGTGACATGATTAAAATAAATAGAGAATTCTTTTTCATTATAACGCTTACATTGATTCTAATAATTGTTGGAGGACCATATTTTGCTTCCGGTGCTGACAAACAGTTTTTTTCCGATGTGAATCAAGATGATTGGTTCTTTTCTCAAGTTACAAAGCTTGTTGAACTAGGGGCTATTGACGGTTATCCTGATCTGACTTTCAGACCTGACAAGCTGCTTACAAAAGCGGAATTCATAAAAATTCTCATTTCTTCCCTTGTCAACGAGGAAATAGAACAAACATCTAAGCATTGGGCAAGTGGCTATTTAGATACAGCTTTACAAAGCAAAATCGTAGAAAAAAAAGACCTTAAGAATCCTGATTTACCAATTTCCAGAGAAGACATGTCAAGGTTGATATTCAATACCCTTAGCTATCTTGGGGAACCAAGTACTAAACAAATTCATGAGTTTATTCCTTTTATAAGAGACTTTGATAAAATACCTCCCACATACCAAGATTATGTCCTAACATCGTACGCAGAAGGTATTATTTCAGGCTATCCAGACGGGTCTTTTAAGGGATCAAGAGAACTAACCAGGGCCGAGGCGTCCACTGTAATATTAAATGTTCTTAATAAAGATGATAGACAAATTCCATATCAACCAATACCTGTTCTCATGTACCATCATTTGCTGACAGAAAAGGAAATTGAAATCCATGGATGGAAAGGTAACGAAAGCGTTGTTTCCGTCGAGAATTTCAATGAACAAATGAAATATTTATATGATAATGGTTATAATACGGCTAGCCTGACCGAACTGTATCTATATCTAAGTAAAGACATCTCTCTTCCAGAAAAAACAGTTATTATAACCTTTGATGATGGATATTTAAGCAATGCAGTCTATGCATATCCTATAATGAATCAATACAGATTTAAAGGATCTATATTTTTAATTGGAAATATCAGCATTCGACAACAAGACAGATTCACCCCTACCGGTCTTCAGTATATTAATTTCCAAGATATAGACTTGTACAAAGATGTCTTTGAATTTGGCAGCCACAGTTTTAACTTGCATTTACAGAAAAATGGCTTGCCCGCAGTGCACGGAGAAAGCAGACTTACAATAAAAGAAGATTTTAAAATGATGGATAATGTCATGAAAACTGAATTTATAGCCTACCCTTTTGGTGCATACAACGATACTATTTTAGAAGTTATGAAGGGCCTCGACTATAAAACAGGCTTTACAACAAATCCCGGATACGTAAATCCCAAAACAGAAAGCTACAAAATCCCCAGGTTTGGGATCAAGCAAAGCACTCCTTTAGAAGATTTTATCAAAATTCTGACTGTGTCCGACTAATTTTTATCATTAACAACTTAAGCTTGGCGCATGCAATTCAAACGACAGACAGTTTTTTGCATGTGTTCAAATGTTAGATTATCATTGCCAATGTAATGGTTCAAATCATAGTGTTTACTCACCTGTAAACAGTCGCATTCCTCCAAGAGGGATAATAAAACGGTTGTGAATATACTTTAGTGTAAATGGAATAATCATCCTAAAATATGGTGATA
>CAZMMB010000333.1:0-1636 GCA_964567325.1 uncultured Oscillospiraceae bacterium | reverse complement strand
ACTAGGATGGCAGACATTAGGAGAGAGCTAGAGGATAGCAAGAATAATCGAGACATTAAAAGATCCCAAAGGGAAAGATCGGGGATACCAATGGTGGCCCTTGTGGGTTACACCAACTCCGGGAAATCGGCACTTATGAATCGATTTTTAAAAAACACCCTAAAGGATGATAAAAGCGTAGCTGAAAAGGATATGCTCTTTGCTACTCTGGATACATCCCATCGGAGAATAAAGTTAAGTTCTAACCATGAATTTATATTGATAGATACTGTGGGCTTTGTGAGCAAGCTTCCACATACGCTCGTAAGGGCTTTTATGGCCACTCTAGAAGAGGCAAAATATGCAGACCTCTTATTGCATGTTGTAGATGCATCTTATAAGGATAATGATTTTCATATAGATGTTGCAGAGGATGTTTTAAGGGAAATTGGTGTTGAGGATAAAGAAAGGATTATGGTCTTTAATAAATCGGACCTCTTAAGTTGGGAGGAAAGATCCAGGTATGAGGGCCAGGATAGTATATGCCTTTCCGCCAGGGAGGGTGAGAACATTGAAGAATTAATTGCCATGATGAAGGCTAAACTTTTCGGAGATAGGATTTCAACAGCCTTAAACATTCCATACTTAGATGGAAGTCTGGTATCCTATCTTTGTGATGCATATAAGCTTGCAGAATTAGAGTATAAGGAGGATGGCATACATTTACAAGTGGAGCTAACAGCTGAAGACTACAACCGCTTAAAGGATTATAGGGTTACTGAATAGAAAATGATAAAATACAGGAGTATTAAAAAAGAAGCATCGGTAGAGCATATTATTGATAGGTCACGCTTCATAGCCTACGCAAGACCTGTAGAAAGCAAAGAGGAGGCTGTGGAGTTTTTTGACCGTATAAGAAATGAGCATAGGACAGCAACCCACAATGTTCCGGCCTATGTAATAGGGGAAAAAGCTCATCTGCAATGGACAAGCGATGATGGTGAACCTCAAGGGACATCTGGACCTCCAATACTTCAGATGATTATGAAAGAGGGCATTACAAATATCGCTGTTATAGTAAGTCGATATTTTGGTGGCATTAAGCTGGGAACTGGAGGATTAGTACGGGCCTATAGTGGGGTGGCAAAAGAGGCCATTGAAAAGGCGCAAATATGCGATGTGAGAGAGATGAACATTGTTTCAATAAGGATGGACTACAGCTATTTGGGCAAGCTAGAGAATCTTGCAGATGGTAATGTCTTTACAATATCTAATATTGAATACCAGGACAAAATATTTTTAGATATGCTTGTAGAGCCTGAAAAACACGAAGCTGCCATGGGGATTTTATCTAATTTGACAGGGGGACAGTTTGACCAATTGGCAATCAAACAAGAACTAATAAAAAGCTAGTTTTTTCGTTGACAAAAAAAACTCATTATGTTAAGATAAAAACCGGCTCACAAGAGGTTTGTATCTTGGGAAAAGTCAAGATATAATTGCTCGACAAAGGATTATGCACATACAAAAAATAGAGCTTGACATGAAAAAATAAATGCTGTATAGTATCTAATTGTGTCAACAATTTAAAATGGACTTACTGGGGCGCATAGCTCAGCTGGGAGAGCACCTGCCTTACAAGCAGGGGGTCATAGGT
>CAZMMB010000332.1:0-1675 GCA_964567325.1 uncultured Oscillospiraceae bacterium | reverse complement strand
TGATGTGTTGATTCCTCCTGTACATGGGGGTCAAAGACTTTTATCCTTATTCCTTTGCTTTTTAAGAGGTCAATCATATCAAGTATTGGACTTTCCCGAGTATCTCCTACATTGGGTTTATAGGCAAGGCCCAAAATGGTAACGATTGGCTTGTCTATGTCAGTTAAAATATTTAAAATCATCTGGACAACATGATCAGGCATGAAATCGTTAATATCCCTGCTATGCTTGATTAATTTGGCCTTATTTGGTTGTTTTTCAACTATAAACCATGGGTCAACAGCGATACAATGACCTCCCACACCGGGCCCTGGCTGATGTATATTGACCCTTGGATGCTTATTGCAAAGTTCGATAGCATCCCAAACATTGACAC
Organism: uncultured Oscillospiraceae bacterium; assembly: GCA_964567325.1. GTDB lineage: Bacteria > Bacillota > Clostridia > Peptostreptococcales > Anaerovoracaceae > UBA1426. Next base: position 1,299 of record CAZMMB010000332.1, on the reverse strand, counting down.
CAACCTGTTCACATATGATTGCCAATTCGTTGGCAAAGGCAATATTTACATCCCTGAAGGTGTTTTCTGCTGTTTTGCACAGTTCTGCCGTGCGTGCATCGGAAATATAGATTTCCCCTTTAACAAAAATCCTGTATATTTCTGCTATCCGGTCTGAAGATTGGGGGTTTATCCCTCCGGCAATCCGGCTGTTGTTTATAAGTTCTTTAAGGATTTGACCCGGGATAACTCTTTCCGGAGAATGGCCTACATATAGTTCTTCTCCTATCTTTAAGGGGGATTTTTCCAAGATGGGCACCATCAGATCATCAACTGTTCCTACAGGTGAGGTTGATTCCAGTATTACCGTGTTTCCCACCCTCAGAAAGGGTACAATTTGCTCTGTTGCCGAGATGACATAGGTCATATCAGCCTTATTATCAGGGCCTAAGGGGGTTGGGACAGCAATAATAAAGACATCCGCCTCCTCAGCTAGCAGGGATCCGCGAAGCAGGCCTTTTTCAATTCCCTGCCGGACCAATTCTTCCAGGCCTTCTTCTTCTATAAGAACTTTGCCTTGGTTAATAGCCTCTATTATCCTGGGGTTGTGGTCCACCCCTACTACACTTGCTCCTGCAGAAGCAAACATGGCTGCAGTGGGAAGCCCGATATAGCCTAATCCTATGACGCAAATTTTCATTTTTACCTACCTATAGTTAAAATTATTGAAAAACCCCTGTAAATAAGGGCAGATAAATGATAACATATAGTGATAATCATGTAAAGAAAGTCGAAGCTAATTAAATGACCGAATACGATTTCAAACAAGATAATAATAAGGAACCCGGTGGCCTATGGCTTGCATTGATTGCTATTTGTTTAACAATCAAGCCCCTAATCTTTTACACCTTGATGGATATTAGGATCAACATGCTCTTGTTGTGGTTGGCTACTGCTACAATTTTAATCCTTATATTTGCTAGTTTCAAGAACAAAAAAATCCCCCTTGTTTTGTATATGATAATCAGTCTGCTGATGTTTGGTGATTTAGTCTACAACGGTTACTTCAATGGATACTTATCAATTGATGCCACTGGATCGGCCAAATATCTTGGGGAGGTTTGGCAGCTGATTATTTCGCTAATACGGCTAGAATATTGGCTGGTATTTTGGGACATACCCCTTGTGACCTATTTAATATTAAAGGTCAGGCCTAGGCAATTTCCATGGAGATGGATGATTAGGTCAGAGCTTATATTCTTCCTAGTTTTCCTTGTATTAGGAAGCTCCAGCTACAGCAGAACTCTCAATTCTGCGGGG
>CAZMMB010000331.1:0-1679 GCA_964567325.1 uncultured Oscillospiraceae bacterium | reverse complement strand
ATGCAAGGGTTATTTTTTTAAATTTATGAATTAGTCATCAAAACCCTTTCTATTACATCGGAAACATCTTCGCAAGAATCACATGTTTTTTCCAATATATGGAATACATGGGTCCAGGCTGCAATAGAGCTTGGATCCATTTCACTAATATAGAGCCTCCTGGTGGCCTCTGTGTAAAGCCTATCACCTACTTCCTCCAGCCTGTTTATTTCCACTATGTGCTTATGGAGGGTTTTAGATTTACGAAAATTACCAAATTCCTCTAAGGCTCTTTTCAGTTCATTGCAAGTTTCTTCAATAAGCAAGGCTACTTCTAGGGCATCTTTTCTTATTACCATTATATTGAACATATAAAGACGCATCAGCACATCCTCTATAGCATCGGTAACATTATCTATCTGATTAGCCATGTCAATAATATCCTCCCTCTCGATGGGCGTGATAAATTCCCTGGCTAGCTTCTCCATCATCTCATGTTTTTCCCTATCGGCCCTATGTTCAATTTCATGCATCTTGACCATATGCAGGTCTAAATCCTCTGGCCGATAGTCCGTCATTACGTTGACTAAGAGCCTGGAGGCCTTGCAAGAATAGTCTACCAACTTGACAAATATTTCAAAATAGTCATTTTGCTTACGTGCCATTTGCATATTCCTTTCTTGAGAATTAAAACATCTTCATAAATACCCCAGCCGTGATATAGCCTATAAATCCACATCCAGGAAAGGTCAAAACCCATGTCGCAACCATTTCCTTTACAAGTCCCCAGTTTACAGCAGATAACCTTTTAGCTGCACCCACGCCCATAATTGCGGTAGTTTTAGTATGGGTGGTGCTTACAGGAAGCCCAAATAAAGAGGATATGAAAAGGCAGATTACTGCTGCAAGGTCCGCTGAAAAACCCTGATATTTTTCTAGCTTCACCATATCCATGCCTACTGATTTTATAATTCTATAACCGCCTATGGAAGTACCCAGGCCCATGACAAGGGAGCAAACCACCATCAGCCATATAGGAATGATAAAATTTGTATTGCTATTTCCTCCTTGCGCAAGTAACATTCCTAACAAGAAAACACCCATGAATTTCTGCCCATCCTGGGCCCCATGCATAAATGCCATTCCTGCAGCACCAGCAATTTGAGCATTTTTAAAGAAGTGGTAAGTTTTCCTCCTGTCTACCCCGGCAAAAAGCTTACCTATAAGTTTGCAGACAAACCAACCTGCAAAAAAACCCATAAAAGTAGATAATATCAAACCATATATAACCTTTACCCATTCGCTGGGATTTATTCCTGACCAGCCCCCTTGCAGAGCTATAGCAGCCCCGGAAAGTGCTGCTATAAGTGCATGGCTTTCACTGGTAGGTATTCCAAACCACCAGGCCCCCACCGACCATATTACAATTGATAATAATGCGGCGCAAAGAGCAATCAAGGCGCTATGAGTATTCCCGGCAAAATCAACCATCTGGTAAATTGTTTCAGCCACCCTAGCATTGATTAAGGTCATTATTAAGACACCAAAAAAATTAAAGACCGCTGCCATTAGTATAGCGGCACCGGCACTCATCGATCGGGTAGATACACATGTAGCAATAGCGTTAGGTGCATCTGTCCATCCGTTTACCAAAATAACTCCCAAGGTTAGGATTGTAATAATAAGAAGGGTAGGATTGG
>CAZMMB010000330.1:0-1685 GCA_964567325.1 uncultured Oscillospiraceae bacterium | reverse complement strand
ATAGGAAATTCAGTTGATGCAGGTGAAAATGATGGCCTTGCCCAGGCATATAGCAATTATGCCATTGTGACATTTGATTCAGGCGGTTCTATTACAAGCTGTATAATTGATGCATCACAGACGGAAATTAATTTCTCTAAGGATGGTAAAATAGTAACGGATCTCAATGCCAGCTTCAAAACAAAGAATGAGATGGGAGATGCCTATGGTATGAAAGATTCATCATCAATCGGCAAGGAATGGAATGAACAGGCAGCTGCTTTTGCAGACTATGTTGTTGGTAAAAAAGCCAGTGAGGTTATGGGAATTGCCCTAAAGGAGGGGAAGGCGGCCGATGAAGACCTGGCGTCCTCTGTCACATTAAGCCTGGGAGACTTCATGAAGAATATTGAAAGGGCATCAAAAGCTGCAAAATAAGAAGGTAAATCCATAGCTATTGTTCATAAAAAGGCGTGTTGATTTGATTAAAAAATCACTTATGTTATTGTTTACAATTTTATTAACTATTAATTTACTTGCCTGCGCCGGTCCGGAAAAAAAGCGTTTCGAAGGTGAATTTCTGCAACTTTTTGACACGGCAACCCTCATAATCGGATATGCAAACACAAAAGATGAGTTTGCAGCTTATGTGGAGAAAATATATGAGGAGCTAGAAGTTTACCATCAGCTTTATGATATCTATAATAGTTATGAGGGGATAAACAATATAAAAACTATAAATGATAATGCCGGTATTCAACCGGTAAAGGTAGACCAAAAGGTCATTGATCTTTTGAAATTCGGTAAACTTGTTCACCGCATGTCCAATGGGAAGGTAAACATAGCCTTAGGTTCGGTGCTTTCGATTTGGCATGAATATAGGGAGCTGGGGACCAAGGATCCAGCAAAAGCACAAGTCCCTCCTATGAACATCCTAAAGGAGGCATCAGACCATACGGACATAAACAATATGGTAATTGATGAGGAAGCATTAACGGTTTATTTGTCAGATTCCAAGATGAGACTAGATGTGGGAGCTATAGCCAAGGGCTATGCTACAGAAAAGGTCAGCAGGTATATTATTCAACAGGGGCTCACAGATGGTCTCATAAGTGTAGGAGGTAATGTACGATCCTTCGGTTATAGGGGGAGGAAAGGGGAACCCTGGAGTATAGGTGTTAGAAACCCGAAGGTGGATGGGGGGGATCTTTATACCATTAAAATAACAGATAAATCCCTGGTAACCAGCGGTGATTATATTCGTTACTATACAGTTGGGGGGAGGCCTTACCATCATATTATCAATCCTGATACCTTGATGCCTGCTGATTATTTTCAGGCGGTAACAATTATTTGTGAAGACTCCGGGATGGCAGACGCCCTATCCACGATATTGTTCAACACAAGATTTGAACAAGGGGTAGAAATTATTGAAGCCCTTGACGATACTGAGGCACTTTGGCTTTACAAGGATGGAAGAAAAAAATACAGCAGCGGTTTTGAGGCTTTGCTATAAACAATGATTTGTTTATAGCATTATTTTTACTGGCTTGTCATACACATGTATCGGAGAGGGGTGATTTCCTTGATATGTACGCAAGATATAAGGGACAAGGAAGTAATTAATATCTACGATGGCACAAGTATGGGGTTTGTGGATGACATGGAAATAGATCTTAAAAAAGGTACAGTGGAAGGCCTAGTTG
>CAZMMB010000329.1:0-1693 GCA_964567325.1 uncultured Oscillospiraceae bacterium | reverse complement strand
TCAAAAGGTCAATGGGGGTAAGGGGATTCTGTTAAGCCGGACCATAGGGATAAAAGTACCGATAGTAACAATTATAGGTGCCGGTCATGCCGGAATGGGCGCAGCTGAATTAGCTTCGGCTTTTGGATGCAATGTCAAGATTTTAGATTTGAATTTAGAGAGATTGGAAGAAGCTAAGATGAAACTGTCCGACAATGTTGAAATGCTGTATTCAACCCGGGCAAATCTGCTTGCATGCTTGAAAGAATCCGATGTGTTGATTAATTGCATCCTTTGGCCAAAAACAAGAAAAGATCATTTAGTAAATAAAGAGGATCTTAGAATAATGAAATCCGGAGCCATGATCATTGATGTTTCCTGTGATGATGAGGGTGCAATTGAAACAAGTCATTCCACTACACACGATGATCCAATATACTTCGTAGATGGCATTCTGCATTACGCCGTAGACAATATTCCCTCGGCATTTTCACAGACAGCTTCTATAAGCCTGGGAAATGCGACTCTCCCTTACATATTGGAAATTGCCAACAAGGGATATGAACAAGCTCTTATAGAAAACCCATTTCTAAGAAGGGGATTAAGTTTCTATCGCGGTAAATTGACTTTAGAGGAAACGGCCATAAAACAGGGCCGTGAATATACTTCCCCCGATGATATAGTCAAAAAGTTCAAATAGAGTGTATTTGGTCATATGGGGATGCCCATTGATATAGTTTTTATCTTTCATTATTAGGTTACTTACAATTTAAAGGAGGTTTACAATGGACTATGGAATTTTATCTCTGGCACCTGCGGCTATTGCACTAATATTGGCGTTTATAACTAGGGACGCACTTTTTTCAATCATTATAGGGGTTGTTATTGGTGTAGCCATAAGCGGAGGGAATATACTTTTCGGCTTCACCGGGATCTTACAGGATGCTCTGGGCAATGCTGACTTCATTTGGGTGGCTTCGATAGAGGTATTCATCGGTATCATGGTAGCATTTTTCATGAAATCAGGTGCAATTCAAGGGGTCACCGATTTAGTTGGCAAAAAGAATATTAAGCAAAGGGGCGCTCAATTAGCTTCAGCCCGCTTTTCGTTGGAAATACTATGAGGGGTGTAACCGATAAAGCAAGGGTATCTAGGGAAAAGTTGGCCTACATATGCGACTGTACATCGGCTCCTGTTTGTATAGTTATTCCATTTACATCCTGGGGTGTCTATGTTGCAGGACTATTGGTAGGTGTGGGTGCTTTGACAGATTCAGCCATGGCTACAGACGCTGTTATCAGAGCCGTTCCTTTTCAGTTTTATGGTTTTTTAACATTGATTATGGTGTTTGCCATTGCATCAGGTCTGCTTCCCGATTATGGTCCCATGGCAAAGGCGGAAAAAAGGGCTCTGGAAACGGGGGAAGTCTATGCAAAAGGTTCCAATCCTCTTTTATCCGAGGAATTAGAGACTATTAAGCCCAAGGAAGGAATTAAATTCAATCTGTTTATAAATTTCTTAATGCCTGCAATAATTATAATAGTTACGACAGTAGGAACATGGCAGATCTTGGGATCGGCCAAAACATTGGAAGCTTTCGTTCTTGCAGTAGCATATCAATTCATAACTTAAACTTCGCACATCAATAATATCGACGTACCTTGAAAATTCAATATAGGGCGTTATTCAATTACCAAAAAGTACTCCACTATG
>CAZMMB010000328.1:0-1695 GCA_964567325.1 uncultured Oscillospiraceae bacterium | reverse complement strand
TAACTCATTACCCATCTTGACCTGAAATACCAGAAGCTTATCCGCTTTAGGATGTTTTTCACAAGTCTGAATCAGGCCAACCCTTAAATCCAACTTATCAAAATCATCATATTCTATTGTTTCCTTAATCGGTGGATACTCTTTACCATTGTCGGAATCCTTAATAGCCTCCAGTTCAGCTAATTCCTTTTCTATGTCCATTCTTGGGAATATTGCTTCACCCTTTTTGACCTCTTCACCATCCATCATATCAAATACTTGGATATCATCCCATTCTGGGTCGGCAAACCATAGGCCCAGCTGCTTCCTAATCTTTGCAGATGTAGTGTGCATAAAGGGGTGAATGAGAACAGACACTATCCTCAAGGACTCGGCTAAATTGTGCAAGACAGAATTTAGCCTTTCCTTGTCTCCTTCATCTCTAGCCAAAATCCAGGGGGTAGTTTCATCTATATATTTATTTGTCCTCCGGATAAGGGCCCAAATATCTTCTAAGGCCAGGCTGAAACTGAATTTGTTCATATGCCCTTCAACTTTTAAGGCGGCCTCTAAGGCTAGGCTCTTAAGTTCTTTATCCGTACCCTCTTCTTTGCCTTTAGGGGGAACTATACCGCCGTTATACTTTTCAATCATAGATGTGGTACGGCTTACCAGGTTGCCTAAATCGTTGGCCAGATCCGAATTCATCCTATTTAACATAACCTCATTGGTAAAGATTCCATCCTGACCGAAGGTATATTCTCTGAGTAAAAAGTACTTCAATGCATCCACACCATAGCGCTTAATCAATTGGACCGGGTCCACGATGTTCCCGCGCGATTTGGACATCTTTCCACCTTCTAAAAGAATCCAACCATGGCCTAGCACCTTCTTAGGCAGGGGTATGTCTAAAGACATGAGCATAGCCGGCCATATTATGGTATGAAAACGGACTATTTCCTTTCCAACCAAATGGACATCAGCAGGCCAATAGCGATTGTACCTTTCAGGTTCATCAGGATAACCCAGGGCTGTAATATAGTTAGATAGGGCATCAAGCCAAACATAAATCACATGCTTATCATCCATAGGAACCTTGATTCCCCAATCAAAAGAGGTTCTTGAAATACAGAGGTCCTCCAAACCTTGCTTGGCAAAGCTGAGCATCTCATTTCGGCGGCTATCGGGCTGAAGAAATTCCGAATCTTTTTCAAAAAGCTCCACCAGCCTGTCCTGATACTTAGAAAGCCTAAAAAAATACGCTTCTTCCTTGGCCTTTTCAACATCCCTTCCGCAATCGGGACATTTACCCTCTACGGCTTGTGTTCCCGTCCAAAAAGCCTCACAAGGAGTACAGTACCAACCCTCGTATTCGCCCTTGTATATATCACCCTTTTCATACATTTTATTAAAGATTTCCTGTACCCGTTTTACATGCCTGTCCTCAGTGGTCCTGATGAAGTCATCGTAGGAAATCTCCATTGTCTTCCACAGTTCTTTTATGCCGTCCACTACATTATCAACATAGGCCTTAGGGGTGCTGTCATTTTCCATAGCTACCTTCTGGATTTTTTGTCCATGCTCATCTGTGCCTGTAAGAAACATAACATCATATCCGGTTAACCTTTTAAATCTTGCCATTGCATCTGCCATTACCGTACAGTAGGTATGGCCTATATGCAGGTTGGAACTGGGATAGTAAATGGGCGTAGTAAT
>CAZMMB010000327.1:0-1711 GCA_964567325.1 uncultured Oscillospiraceae bacterium | reverse complement strand
ACAACTCATCCAAGGTTTATCATTTTAGGGCTTGACTTTTAATAGTTAGTCTTTTGTATATAGCGTGATGCGAATTCGGTTCAATTCTGTCAAAACTAGCATAACTTATTGGTATGGATATTGCAATACTATTCTGTTAGAATAAACATGAACTGAAAAAAACAATTTTCCCTAGAAACAAGGAGGATAAAATGAGTAAAATTACTTCTACACTTAGGCTTAGAATGTCCTACAAAGATGTCCATTACGGCGGAAATTTAATTGATGGCGCCCACATGGTCCATTTGTTTGGCGACCTAGCCACCGAACTCCTGATTAGAAGCGACGGTGACGAGGGTCTTTTTCTTAAATATAGCGATGTAGAATTCCTAGCACCTATTTATGCAGGGGATTTTATCGAGGTATATGGGGAAATATACGAAAGCGGCAACACATCTAGAAAAATGAGATTTACAGCCCACAAGGTCATTTCTTCCAGAACTGATATATGCCCTTCAGCAGCCGATGTACTGGATGAACCCCTCCTAGTCTGCAAGGCAGAGGGTATTTGCGTAACACCAAAAGCATCCCAGCGAAAATAGGGTCTTGAAGATATGATTATTTAAAGCAGGGAAAGGCAGTGAATTAATCAATATTGCCTTTCTCTGTATTTTTTCCCCCCTTAGGTATGGACCTTAAACTTTCCACCTCTTGTAGAGTCAGTTTTCTGTAGTGGCCTTCCTTCAAATGGCCTAGGTAGAGGCCAGCTATGGCAATTCGTTCCAGCTCCAATACCTTATTGCCTACAGAAGCAAACATCTTGCGAATCTGCCTATTCCTACCCTCTTTTATGACTATTTCTACAAGGGCTACATTGCGCATCTGCCTCAACAGTCTGACTTGGGCTGGAGATGTAATAAAACCCCCTATATCAACCCCATTTCGCAACTGAGCCAGCCTTTTATCTGAAATAGTCCCCCCAACCTTTGCCCTATAGGTTTTCTCTATCTGATGGCTAGGGTGGGTCATATGAAAAGCAAAATCACCGTCACTCGTTAGGAGCAAAAGACCTGAGCTATTGTAGTCCAACCTGCCCACAGGAAAAAGCCTTCTGTCAAAATCACCTACCAGGTCCATAACAGTTGGCCTCCCCCTATCATCCTCTACTGTGCTAATATAGCCCTCGGGCTTATTGAGCATAATATAAACCTGCTTCTTGACAGGTTCTATGATTCTGTTCCTGACCTGAACAAGATCTTCCTTGGCCACATCATAACCTGGGCTGGTCAGCAAAACACCATTTACTTGCACTTGGCCTGATTTAATTAATTGGTCAGCCTTTCTTCGGGATGCAATCCCGGCCGCAGCAATATATTTATTTAATCTCATTGTTATCTCCTGTAATCTATTTTATATCACAATATTTTTTCTTTGTATATATTGGTAAGACCATATTTTCTAACCCGGTTTTCTACTGTCTCCCTATCCGTAGTGTAAAGGCCCTTCTCCTTCATTCGTTCAAAATAGCCTGCGCCGGCCATGGTATACCTAGTCTTTAACCCATCCTTGGTCTTTGAAGAGCTATTTGCGAAATAGATCAGGTCTCCTATTGCAATTTGATTTGGCAAAACCAAGGGCCTGAGACCTTTTAGATATCTGGCGCAATTATAACCTGCCAGTGTTCCTGTGGATATAGCTTCAGTATGCCCAATAAATAGACCTGATTTCTCAC
>CAZMMB010000326.1:0-1712 GCA_964567325.1 uncultured Oscillospiraceae bacterium | reverse complement strand
TAAATCCTGGGCCGCCACCGATTGACCGCAATGGTAGAGATTATAATCATCTATCAAGGCATCTACCCCTGTATTAGTCACCCCATAAAAGCGGGCCAATCCATCCTTTGCACTTTCGTCAGTAGAAAGGGTTATTTTCTTTTCAAAGAAAGGTCCATCTTGATTCACTGTCTGTATCTGGATATCAAAAAAACTTTTGGGGTTAATTTTGAATGTCTTAAGGAATGGGCCTTTAACTAAAGAAGCTAGGGCCATGACCCCGTCACTGGTAGCAAAATCATTGGATTCTATTTTATTCGATATACCAAACCCGCCATCTTCCACATGGAACGAGAGCAAAGCATCTAAGGGTGTTCTCCCAGTAGCAGTTTTCCATTTATCTAGATCCTCGCCTATAGCTACTAGGCCAGTAATTACTGAAGCTACGCTATTGGCATTATTACCGCTCCATTCTGTTGAAAAACCACCATTCTCTTGCTGTATGTTCTTAAGAAAATCTACCGCCAAATTCATAGACCGAGAAATATCATTTATTATTTCTTCATCAGCCTCATCCTTATATAAGGATAATGCTACAAGGCTTATCCCTGTAGTATCAGGATCACCATATTCATAGCCAAATCCACCATCTAACTTTTGAAGGGATATAAAGTCCTTAACTGCCTTTGCCTTATCGTATTGCACCTTAGTAATTCCATCTGCTCCTACAGACCTATTGTAGGCTTCAATTGCAATCATATTATAAGCCCCAACAAAGGCGCCTTTATCGATTACTATAAGCCCTTTTACCCTATCTGTTGCTAAATGGCTATCGCCCTTTATTAAGGAAACAATAACCCCATTTGCATCACTCTCGTGACTGTCAGGTAAACTGAAACATTTCAAATCCTCATAGGAGGTAGAAGCAAGCACAGCTACCAATTCATCACGATTTTTTAATAAGCCTTCTTTTTTACCCTTGTAATATTTTTCAATAATGTTGTTAAGTATTGTTTCTTCCACTGGACCATCATCCGCTGCGGCAATAAAGGGAAGTGCTGTAAAAGTCAAAGCCAATACTAGCATACAGGCTAATATTCTTCTGAACCTACTATGTAGCAAACAACTCTTTGTCATTTTTTTATCTCCTTTAATTTTGTTTTTCCAGTCTTTATATTCAAATAGTGGGAACTATCACCTGAACAGGGTCACTATTCTGCAGTTACCCCCACATCTCTACCCTGGTCGCAAGTATAGACCCACTCCACAATGTCGCCGTCCTGTATATAGCTACTACTGCTACCATAGCCCATACCTTTGCCATTGATCTTATAAGTCCAACCTGATAATTCACCTGCATCAAATTCATATAGATTGTGTATCCCCTCAACATACTTACTTTTTAGAACCGGGTTAGAGTTGGACTCCATGTGGATTTTTGCCCCTTTTGTCATCCTGAGCAATATGTCGAATACACTTTCATCCTCCCTGAATTCGATTTCTTTTGGACCAAGTATCCAGCCGTCATCAGGAAGGAGTTTTACAATTTCCGAATCTATCCTGTCAAGGTTGTCAAATACAGACCTGCAGCTTATTGAAAAGGTACATTTAGGTTTTTTTTCTGTCCCCTTTTTCTCCGGAGTTTGGTAATTCTTTTCCTTTGAATCATCTACCGCTGAATCATTAACCACACCCTCTTCTACATCATCTTCAGATGGAGCTGGTGGATTCAA
>CAZMMB010000325.1:0-1726 GCA_964567325.1 uncultured Oscillospiraceae bacterium | reverse complement strand
ACCCCATATTATTTTGGTCAGATGGTATATTTTTTTGAAAGGGCATGTGCCCTTTCGGGGTATTTAGCCGGAGTTAATCCTTTTGACCAACCTGGGGTAGAGGAATATAAATCTGAAATGCGCAAAGTATTGAAAAAGAAAGGATGAGGATTATGTCATTTGTAAAATTAGAAAAAATAGATTCAGTAGGGCTTATAAAAATTGATAGGCCGGAGGCTCTTAACTCTTTAAATGAGCAGGTCTTAAAGGAATTAGATGCCCTTGTAGATGCTGCTGCTTCGGATTCGGAAATATTGGTACTTATAGTAACCGGAGAGGGGAGGGCCTTTGTAGCAGGGGCTGATATAGCGGGGATGCATCCCCTGGACGACAAGGGTGGTTATGAGTGGGGGCGCTTAGGGCAGACAGTTTTTCGCAAAATCGAGACCCTGGAAAAGCCCGTCATAGCGGCAGTCAACGGATTTGCCCTAGGCGGAGGATGTGAACTAGCTATGGCCTGTGATATGCGCATAGCTGGAACAAAGGCTAAGTTTGGTCAGCCTGAGGTAGGGCTTGGCATTATACCTGGCTATTCCGGTACCCAGAGGCTAGCTAGGATTGTTGGCAAGGCCAAGGCTATGGAACTTATTCTCACAGGGGAAATAATTGGGGCGGAAGATGCTGCCAAGATTGGGCTAGTAAATAAGCTTGTTCCTCAGGAGGGCCTTATGGCAGAAGCCCATGCATTAGCAGCGAAAATTGTTAAAAATGCCCCTTTGGCTGTATCCTACGCCAAAAAGGCTATCCAGGAAGGTCTGGAAACTTCCGATATGGATAAGGCTATAGAAATAGAGGCAAAATTATTTGGAAAATGCTTTGCGACAGAGGACCAAAAAGAGGGTATGGGAGCCTTTCTTGAAAAAAGATCTGCAGAATTTATAGGGAAATAGTTGCAAGATATAGAAAAGAAACTATAACTAATGTATAATAGCTTGCGTTAGCATGATAAGAGGAGGAGTAAGTAATGAAAACTATAGGCGTGTTGGGTACGGGAACCATGGGTGCAGGCATAATCCAGGTATTAGCTCAGAAGGGCTATCAAGTGGTTTTAAGGGCAAGGAGACAGACTTCTGTTGACAAGGGTATAGCCACAGTAGAGAAGAATTTGGATAGATTAATATCAAAAGATAGGCTTACAGCTGATGAAAAAACTGATATAATGAGCAGAATTAAAGGCTCTACAGATATTGCAATAATCAAAGATGCAGATTTAATAATAGAGGCTGCTACTGAGGAAGTGGAAGCTAAAAAGGCTTTATTCAAAGAATTGGATGATCTTTGTAAACCAGAGGCAATCATAGCCACTAATACATCCTCTCTTTCCATTACTGAAATAGCAGCAGCAACCAATCGGCCGGACAAGGTAATCGGGATGCATTTCTTCAACCCAGTGCCCATTATGAAACTGGTTGAGATTATCAGGGGACTATCAACATCGGATGAAACGGAGAATGTAATCCTGCAATTGACTGAAGCCTTAGGCAAGACACCTGTTAAGGTTGAAGAGGCACCTGGCTTTGTGGTTAACAGGGTATTGATACCCATGATAAACGAGGCTGTTGGTATCCTTGCTGATGGGGTGGCTACTGCTGAAGATATTGACCAGGCCATGAAACTTGGTGCAAATCATCCCATGGGGCCGCTGGCCTTGGGGGATTTGGTTGGTTTGGATGTATGCCTTGCCATC
>CAZMMB010000324.1:0-1759 GCA_964567325.1 uncultured Oscillospiraceae bacterium | reverse complement strand
CTTACAAAGTAAGTAGTGACAGGTCTTATGTCAGGAATGTCCAAGAAGACAAGTGGAGCGAAGGCTGATTGAACATTCTACGGCTGATTTATGCCAATTGCAGATTCTATTTATTGGCGAGTTGTACAGATGGAAATTATACCTATTTCCATCTGTACAAATGCAAGGATTATGGCAAAACGCCCTATTAATCATTGCATTTGTAAGATTCATAAATGGCCAAAATATAATATAATGAAGACATTTATGAATCGTCCAGCAAGCCCTAAACACTAGGGTTAAATCGACAACTATGGAGTATTTATACTCCTAATAATACGACTAAAACAATCCCGTTCTCCTGTTCATCTGGCTGTTTTCCAAAAGATCCATGGAGTTTAAGGCTTTGCCTGTGCCTATAGCCACGCAAGATTTTGGATCTTCAGAGATGATTACGGAAATTCCGGTCCTTTCAGCAATTCTTTTGTCAATACCTTGAAGCAAGGCACCACCACCTGTCAAGACAATTCCCCGATTGCTAATGTCCGCAGCCAATTCAGGCGGTGTCCTTTCAAGAACACCATGAACAGTTTCGCATATTGTTTGCAAGGGTTCCTCCAAGGCCTCCATAATTTGTTTAGAGGTGATTTCGATTGATTTAGGAAGGCCGGTTACAAGATCCCTGCCCCGACATTCCTGTACAACTATTTGCTCCCGAGGATAAGCCGTACCTATAGTCATCTTCATCTCTTCGGCTGTCCGCTCACCTATATATAGCTTATGCTCCTTGCGCATGTATTTGATAATAGAATCATCAAAACTATCTCCTGCTATTTTTACGGAATTAGATGTGACTATGCCCCCTAAGGCTATGACTGCCACATCGGTAGTCCCTCCACCCACATCAATAATCATTACACCATTTGGTTGGGTAATATCGAGCCCTGCTCCGATAGCTGCTGCCACGGGTTCCTCCATTAAATATACAAATTTCCCCCCAGCCTGCATGGCAGCCTCTTTGACTGCTCTTTTTTCTACCTCTGTTACCCCCGAAGGTACACATACCATAATACGGGGCTTGAAAAACCTTCCGCTTCTACAGGTCCGCCGTATAAAGTATTTCACCATCCTTTCGGTGACATCATAATCGGAAATTACACCATCTCTCAGTGGTCTAACTGCAATAATATTACTAGGAGTTCTGCCTAGCATCTGCCTGGCCTCTTCCCCAACAGCAACAATATCATTGCTATCCCGATTGATTGCAACTACCGAAGGTTCCTCTAAAACAACGCCTTTTCCTTTTATATAAACCAGCACATTGGCTGTTCCAAGGTCAATACCAACTTCATCTGAAAATCCCAACTGCACATACCTCCTATGTTAAATATTTTAAATCAATCACAGCTTTAGCTATTCAAAATATTATACCTATTAATATGGTAAAATACAATTGAAATTTGAAATTCTACGCAATTCTATAGGCCAAATCCAGGTGACTTTGCAATGACCATTTGAGGATTCAAACATAGTTTAGGACCCTGGTGGCACATACTGCCGGCACCTAACAAATAGTTTAGCCATAATCGAGGAAACAGGCGTTTTGGCTAAACTTCCGCCCTTTACATGAGAAATATTGGCATAATTAGGGTCAGCTGATGGGATTATTTTGAAAGCTAGAATTCGTTCAGCCGGCAGATAAAATCTGCCAGTAATCGGCCAACTGCTGAAGCCCTAGTCCTACTTACAAAGTAAGTAGAGACAGGTCTTATGTCAGGAA
>CAZMMB010000323.1:0-1764 GCA_964567325.1 uncultured Oscillospiraceae bacterium | reverse complement strand
AGATACTTGAGAATATTGTTAAATACAGGGATGAGATATACTGTGAATGGGCTCCCAACGAAAAAGTAGCCTTGGAAGCTTCAATCGGGGCCTCTATTGCCGGTGTTAGGTCCTTAGCGGCCATGAAGCACGTAGGAGTCAATGTTGCGGCAGACCCACTCTTCACATTTGCCTATACTGGGGTAACAGGGGGTTGTGTTTTGGTGTCCGCCGATGATCCGGGCATGCACAGCTCGCAAAATGAGCAGGACAATAGAAACTATGCAAGGGCAGCCAAGGTTCTGATGCTGGAACCTTCAGATAGCCAGGAGGCCAAGGAATTCACAAAGTTGGCATTTGAACTTTCGGAAAAGTTTGATACGCCTGTTATGCTGAGGGTTACAACTAGAATATGCCATAGCAAAAGTCTTGTGGAACTGGCTGAAAGAACAAGCTCATCTCCTGTTGAGTATGAAAGAAATATTGAGAAATATGTAGCCACACCCGCCAACGGAAAGAAACTTCGGCGCAAGTTAGTTGATAGAATTAAAGCTATGGAGAATTATTCTAATACAACGGAAATCAATATAGCAGAATACAAGGGGACTCAGGTAGGGGTTGTTTGTGCAGGTGTGACCTACCAATATGCCAAGGAGGTCTTTGGCCCCCAGGCATCTTATCTTAAACTGGGTATGACTTACCCCATGCCTATGGAATTGATAGAGGAGTTCTCTAAAAGGGTTAAGAAACTCTATGTTATAGAAGAGCTAGAGCCTTATATGGAGGAGCAAATTAAGGCTGCGGGAATTGATTGTATTGGTAAGGAGATAATTCCAGAATACGATGAGCTCAACTCAGATATTATAAGGCGCGCACTAGCCAAATCGGAGACATTAGTGGATGACGCTGAGCATGAGATTATTACAAGTGATAAAAAGGCAGTTATGCGGCCTCCTACCCTTTGTGCCGGCTGCCCCCATAGAGGATTCTTTTATGCCATAAGCAAAAGGAAAAATGTCATGATTACCGGTGACATAGGATGTTATACACTAGGCTCTGCACCGCCCTTATCTTCAATGGATACCTGCTTCTGCATGGGTGGAAGCATTAGTGCCGGTCACGGTGCATCCACTGCCTTTAGGATGACTAACAGGGATACCAAGGTAGTTGCAGTTATTGGGGATTCTACATTTTTCCATTCAGGTATAACAAGCCTTATGGATGTAGTTTATAATAGGGGAAATTGTGTCACAGTTATTTTGGATAATAGAACCACTGGTATGACAGGCCATCAGGAAAACCCGGGAACAGGTCATACGGTCATGGGTGAGGATGCTATTGAAACTGATATCCCCCTACTTTGCAAGGCCATAGGTGTAAGAGAGGAAAATATCTATGAGGTAAATCCTTTAGATATAAGGGAAACCAATACTGCATTGACTGAGGCTATGAAAAAAGATGAGCCTACCGTTATTATTGCTGCATGGCCATGCGCAATCAAGAGGTTCAGTGAAAAGGATAAATCAAGATTTGACCTTAGTCCCAAAAAATGTGTCATTGACCAGGAGAAATGTACAAAATGCAAGGCCTGTGTAAGGACGGGTTGCCCTGCAATATTATCAGGGGAAGAAATAGTAATCCAAGCTGATTCCTGCACTGGTTGCAGTGTTTGTATGCAGGTATGTGCTTTTAAAGCCATATCTTTTGTGGAATAATCGTCGAATTTAGTCGGAGACCAGCTATGAAAAGTCAAGTATAAAATAGCAAGAAATTTCTCTTTATTAT
>CAZMMB010000322.1:0-1777 GCA_964567325.1 uncultured Oscillospiraceae bacterium | reverse complement strand
CCCTAGCTGCTAAGGTGAAAGAAGGGGATGACTTTAAAATTCTCGTTGAAATTGATGACGCTGAAAAGGACCCCTTGCAGCTGATAACAGAGGTGTATTTCAATAAGGAAATGATCTACAGGCATAAGAGAGTGGACATTACAGCTGGTATAAGTGGGAATTATCCCACTGTAGAGACAGATTATATGCCCTTTCCAGCCCGCCAGGGTACCTATGAAGTGGTATGTACAGTTAGCGATGATACGGGGGTGGGGCTAGCTTCCTATAAGTTTGTCCTTGTTTCCCAAGGTAAAATTGAAGGCATGGTCTACCATACCGATGAGTGGGACAAGAATCGAAAAAAATATAATCTCAACTTTTTCGGCACAGAATTCAACCAAGAAATTGATTTTGCCCAGTATGTAAGGTTAAAGGTCCCTAGGAAAAGGGGGACAAATGTGTTTTGGTCCGGTGAAAGATTTATGTTAACTGCCCATGTGGCCGGTAGCCCGGTCAGGGTAACTGCAGAAATCATAGGATATCCGGCCTTCAAAACAGCTTTAGTAGATAGGGGGGACAAGAATTCTCTAGGGGAAAGAATATATAAGGGAAATCTGTGGGATCGGACCATGTTAGGCCTATGGGGGAGGGATGCACCCCAACTGCTGAAAGTTCTTTTTACGGCAGAATACAAGGATGGGCTAGTTAAAACTTGTGAAGTAGAAGTCATAGTTGATAGCAGGACAGATTATTGGCTTCTCCATCGCTTGTGGTAGCAAATTGTTGTATTATCAACGTTTCGTCCAAGTTTTGACCATCAGCAAACAATTAATAGGCAGGGGTAAAAAAAGAAATAGTGGTCGAGACGGGAAAAGATTGATATTTGCTTGACAAAGTATGAGTATGGGGAGTATAGTATAGTTGCTAACCGTAAAGGGTGCCTAAGCGGAAAGCGCATACATAAATAATTGGTAAGGTATTAGGAAAATAGTGCCTTGTTTTATGATATGTCCTTTCTGCTAGATGTCAGAAAGGATTTTCTTTATGGGGAAAACAAAAAAGATTATTAAGAACTTTTTAATATTCGCGGTAATTATACTCTTGTGGCAACTTGCCTCAAATGCAGGGATATGGAGCGCATATGTCCTTCCATCTCCCCATAAGGTATGGATTAGCTTTGTGAAAATGTTGCAAAACGGAGAATTGATGAAGCATCTTACAGTAAGCCTGCGAAGGATTGCCCAGGGTTTTTCTATTTCGTGTATCCTAACCTTTATTTTCACATTGCTAGCAGCTCTAATACCAGCTCTCGAACCATATTACAGCAGTCTTTTAAGTGTTATACGCCACATCCCACCCATCAGTCTCATCCCCCTGTTAATTTTATGGTTTGGTATTGGAGAATCACCTAAGATTATTGTTATTGTTTTAGCATCTGTTTTTCCTGTGTTTTTAAATACTGAAAGTGGTATTTTCGGTTGCGATAAAGGGCTTATAGAGGTGGGGCAGGTTTTAGGATTCTCTAGAAGCCGTATATTTTTCAAAATAATGCTACCTAACGCTGTGCCAGAGATACTTGTTGGGGTCCGCATCGGGCTGGGTTATGCATGGAGGGCTATTGTAAGTGCAGAGATGATAGCGGCTGCCAGCGGTTTAGGTTATTTTATTCTTGATGCCCAGGCTTTATCGCGGACGGATAAGGTTATAGCCGGTATTCTAGTTATTGGTTCTATAGGCCTTATAACCGATAGGCTTTGCACCTTAGCTGTTAAACTTGCTGTCCGTCATAGGGAGGGGG
>CAZMMB010000321.1:0-1784 GCA_964567325.1 uncultured Oscillospiraceae bacterium | reverse complement strand
TTCGATATATATGGTAGATACCTCCATATTGTTTTTGCCCGGCTCATAAGTATGGGTGATAAACATGTTGTCCGGATAAGCTTCTTGGTGCTCAACCTTGGTGGGATCAAACATCAAAAGCTTGGTGAACACTTCAATATTCTTGGCATCTCGCAATTTTTCCACATCTTGTTCCTGGAGATATTGCAGGGCTTCAACGGGGAAATTCATATGGAGCAGCTGCTGTCTCGTTTTGGTAAGGGTAGGTGGTTCATATTCTGCAGGCTCCAGCCTTAGATGGCTAAAATATAGATTGCAGCCTATAGCAATAACAAGAATCATTAAGAAATATGTCCACCCAAATGTTCCACTGTTTATTTTTACCGGTGCATTTGTAAGGACATATCCAGTATCATCCAGTTGGCTTCCTATGGAGAATAAGGATTTTACGATTAGGATGTATATAACAATCATGGGGATAAAGATTAGCCGGCTTTCAGCTAATGGCGATATAGCAATTAAAAATACCGCCACCGTCCATATTGAAGCTTTCAGTAATGGGGCGCTTTCCATTTGTTTGCCCGCATTTTTGAAAACATCTTTTAATCCCTTATGAAACAATAGCAAAAATGGAATTTGAAGACCAAGATATATTATTCCTGCAATGGCTTCTGGGTAATCAATCAGATTTAGGGGAGAAGCTATCACTATAATATTTCCCAATTGTTGGATAAGCTTAACCATAGAAAGTAGCCATAATATCTTGAAGTATACATTTTCATTTCTGAGACTGCGAAAGCCAAGAAATATCATGATTGCCCCAAGGCTGGGTAGAATATATTGCAAGTAAAGAAAGTTAAAATGGAGGCTAGTAAAAATCAGGCCCAATGTAATAGAATCAATGGGCTGACTCCAAGGATTAATTCTTCCGATTTCATCTTCCGAAGGTGTTATTTCACTCATATCATAGGTAATCTGTCTATCAAAGGCATATTCCCGCCCGTATTCTTTTTCCCTCATCTGAAATCGCCTCCTAATCGTTTTTGTAGCTTTTTCCTCAGTCGATACAACTTACCTTCTATAGACCGCTCAGTCATTCCCATTTCAGCGGCGATTTGAGCTGTTTGCTGAAGATAGTAATATTTGCGGTAGAATATATGTTGTTCCTGGCTAGTAAGCAAAGCTATTGCTTGCTTAAGAACTTCTGCACTTTCTTTTTTAAGAATGATATCTTCCGGGGAACTTTGGCCAACATAATCGTCTCTCAATTCTTGGTCAGGCCCATTTTTGTTCCTAAGATAATTGAGAGCAGTATTTCGGGATATGACTGTGAGCCAAGTGGTAAACCTGCCCTTCTCCGGAGAAAAGCTTTCAATGGATTTCCACACCTTAAGGATAATATCACTGATGCATTCCTCTATATCTTCCGGGTTATTCAGTATGCTACGCACAATATAGTGCATTAGCCCAGAATAATGCTGTTTCAAATAGCTTAAGCCTTCATCGTCCCTGGTCTTAATGAGTCCAACCACCTTTTCATTCACATGCTCACCTCCAGCATCTAATATATTATACCTAGAATCCACGGCAAACCCACGGATTATTTTAAACTGATGGCTTAGTCAGGGAAAAATTTAAAGAATTATAAAATTTTGCAGAGATTAACTTTGGGTACGAACAGCAAATTGGATTAGGTTTAGTCAGTGTTGTAATTTTGTTACTAATTTGCTTGCCGAGCTAAACCTGTCTTGTGGTGCCTTTGAATAATTCTCATGTAGGCAGAGGCTGTGCTGTAGGCAGGGCTG
>CAZMMB010000320.1:0-1793 GCA_964567325.1 uncultured Oscillospiraceae bacterium | reverse complement strand
CATTTCAAAGCTTGATGGCATCTCCCCGGCAACCACCCCTGCCACATAAGCCTCAAGAGTAAGCTCTACAACAATATCGTCCTCCTGCCTATATAAATTAATTGGGAAATTATCATCATAATCCTTCCAAAAGCTATCAACTCTTTCACTACAAGATTTTAAAATAATCACTGGGAGCAAGATTAACAAAAAAAGCATAAAGCCCAATATTACTCCACAAACTTTTAATTTCATCATTAACCTCCGCCTCATCACAAGAGTCTGTCCTATTTTTTGATCAAGCAATTAGCCACAAATCATTTTATACAATCTATTCCACTATAGGTCTGCATATTCAGGATACTTCGGGGAATAATGATTGTAAGCAAGGAGAGGAATATTTTGAACAATAATTATGTTTGTCCCCTTTAACATCGTTAATAAAATATTTCCTCTTCTTCTTATTGTGGTTTTTATGGCTTAACACACTGGTAATAGGAGAATGGCAAGGATTATTTCTTTGACAAAGTATAGAATAATGATATACTATTTTTTGTAGAAAAATGAATTCCACCGGAGGAATGGTTTGACAAAATATATAGTTCAAAAAAACGGGCCCCTTCACGGAGAAATTGAAATTAGTGGGTCGAAAAATGCAGTGCTTCCAATCATGGCTGCAGCTTTACTTGCGGATGGGGAATGTGAAATATCTGAAGCCCCTGCCTTGAGAGACGTAGATGTAATGTGCAAACTGCTTCGCAGCATAGGTTCCGAGGTAATAGAAAATTATGAAGAATCTTGCATAAAAATAATAACCGAAAAAATTATCCAAGAACAAGCCCCTTATGAACTTGTTAAGCGCATGAGGGCGTCAATACTAGCCATGGGACCCTTGCTTGCTAAGACCGGTAAGGCAAAGATTGCCCTGCCCGGTGGATGTGCTATCGGTGCCAGACCAATCGATTTACATCTAAAAGGTTTCCAAGCCCTTGGGGCGGAAATTGAACAAGGTCACGGTTATGTCGAAGCCAGGGCTAATAAACTTACCGGTGGGAAGGTCTACCTTGACTTTCCAAGCGTAGGGGCCACTGAAAATATTATGATGGCGGCTGCTTTGGCTGAAGGGCACTCGGTTATCGAGAATGCTGCAGAAGAGCCTGAAATCGTCGATCTAGCCAACTTTTTAAATAAGATGGGGGCTAGGGTCAAGGGGGCAGGAACGGACACCATACGAATAGAAGGGGTTCCCTCCCTATCTGGCGCCCGCCATACTGTAATACCTGATCGGATTGAGACAGGAACCTTCATGGTAGCTGCTGCTATCACAAAAGGAGATATTTTATTAAAAAATGTTGTTCCAGACCACGTGAAACCGGTCATTGCAAAGCTCATTGAATGCGGTATCTCCATAGAAGAAAATGAGATGGGTCTCCGTATTCGTGGCGATAAACAGCCTTTGATAGCTACAGATATTAAAACAATGCCCTACCCGGGCTTTCCCACAGACATGCAACCACAGTTCATGGCCCTGCTTACAACGGTCAAAGGACCTAGCCTAGTTGTTGAAACCGTATTTGAAAATAGATTTATGCATGTGGGTGAACTGAACAGGATGGGTGCCGACATAAAAATCGAAGGCAGAACTGCTATAATACAGGGCAATAAGACCCTCCAGGGGGCCCAAGTGATATGTACAGATCTCAGGGCTGGAGCCTCTATGATACTGGCAGGCATTATGGCCGAAGGCATAACAGAAATATCCGAAATATATCATCTGGAAAGGGGTTATGCTTCTTTTGCAGATAAGTTCCGCA
>CAZMMB010000319.1:0-1813 GCA_964567325.1 uncultured Oscillospiraceae bacterium | reverse complement strand
CCACACTTGATTTTTTGCACAGTTATCTAGTACTAACTCGGTTGTCTAGGTTTTATGTGTTGCCTTGATTTTCTAGATTTTTGCAAAAATAGCATATTATGATTGAAATATGCGAAAGAAATATTTGATTAAGAGGATTGCCCCGGCCTGCCCAAGCCTGGGTCTTGACGGTAAATTGGCAAAGGGATGCATATGGTGGCCTCAACGGGAATACAATGAATAGAAAGATTTACTATGGAGCTGCCATATGAAGTTATATTGGAAAAAAGAAAAGAACAAGCATGTTTTGTTGCCAATAGCTATGCTGGGGCTTTTGGCAGTTTTTCTTGCCCTGCACTACATATATGGTCTTTCTTTACTTCCCACATCGGGCCAGGTAAGGAAATTGCCCATATACTCCGTTGGGACTGAAGAAAAAACAATCAGCATCTCTTTCGATGCAGCCTGGGGGAATGATCACACCAGGCCTATTCTGGATATACTCGACAAGCATGGGGTCAAAACTACCTTTTTTCTAGTTAAGTTTTGGGTGGAGAAGTATCAGGATTGTGTTGAAGAGATATCTAAAAGGGGTCATGAAGTACAAAATCATTCTGCGACCCATCCGGACATGAGGACCCTGTCGGAGGATAAGATTCGTGAGGAAGTCGTAAGTACCGGTGATGCAATAGAACAAATTACCGGTATAAAACCGGATCTATTCCGGCCACCTTTTGGAGCTTATGATAACAAGGTTATAGAAACCATCGAAGCACTGGATTATAAGGTTATTCAGTGGTCCGTTGATAGTTTAGATTGGAAAGACATATCAGCGGATCAAATTATGGACCGGGTCATATCGCAAATAGAGCCGGGATCTATAGTTCTTTTTCATAACGACGGAAAATATGTGGAAGAATACCTGCCTCGCATTCTTGACCAGCTTGCAGAAAAAGGCTATAAGGTGGTTCCCATAGGTCAATTAATATACCGGGATAGCTATTTCATTGATCATACCGGTAGGCAGATAAAAGAGTAGTCGATAGGGTTAAAGGGGGATCATAATGGAAAGTTACCAGGAGACGAATCGAATCGAATTATTGGGAACCATTATCACAATGCCTGAGTACAGCCATAAGTCTTATGGTGAAATCTTTTACCTGATGATAGTAGGTACCCGTCGGAAGAGTGGCTATTGTGATAACATACCTGTTATCATTTCGGAAAGGCTTATATGGAATATTGAAATTGCTGAGGGAATGCTAGTACATATAGCTGGACAAATTCGAACCTATAACGAGGTATTTGAGGGTAGAAACAAATTGAATATAGTTGCCTTTGCTAGGGAGTTTTCCCTATCGGAGGAGGAAATACCTGATTTTAACAGGACCTTTTTGGAGGGATACCTGTGCAAGCAACCAGTGAGGAGGGTTTCTCCGCTGGGTAGAGAAATATGCGATATTATGCTGGCTGTCAACCGTATGTATAATAAATCCGACTATATACCATGTATTGCCTGGGGTCGGAATGCTTCCTATGCTGGGGAGCTTGCTGTAGGGTCCAAGATTAAAATTGTTGGCAGGATGCAAAGTAGAGAATATAAGAAGCGTTTAGAGGATGGTAGTTTGGTTAGTAGGATGGCTTATGAGGTTTCTATAATCAACATAGAGGAATAGGTAGCCTTGAGTTTCCATAAAACGATTTTATATTCTTTAGCTTAGCGCTTGCCCTATTGTCTGGCTAAATCAATTTGAAGAAATTTGGCGGAAACCGAAGGGGGAAAGTTTAGCCATAAGGCCTAGTTTCTCGATTATGGTTAAATTTTTTGATTGCT
>CAZMMB010000318.1:0-1823 GCA_964567325.1 uncultured Oscillospiraceae bacterium | reverse complement strand
AAAACTTGCATACCTGTATTGCATGTGGTAATATATTTGATGGTGAATTACGGACGGTCCTCTGGATATAGCTGTGCTTAAGCATCGGCGCTTGGATACCATGAACGTCTTTGGAGAGAGGAGGAACCACGATGGATATAATGAAAGTCGTTGAGCAGGATTATGTAAATCCCGACCTGCCCATAATTAGAGTTGGGGACACGGTCAAGGTTCACATTAAAATCAAGGAAGGCGCAAGAGAAAGAATCCAGATATTTGAAGGCTTCGTTTTGAAAAAGCAAAACGGAGGGCTAAGGGAGACTTTTACCGTTAGAAGGATAGCATCAGGAGTAGGTGTAGAAAAAACCTTCCCCTTGCATTCACCCAGAATTGACAGGGTTGAAGTTGTAAGACACGGTGAAGTTAGAAGGGCCAAGTTGAATTACATGAGAAAAAGAACTGGTAAGGCAGCAAAACTCAGAAGTAAAGAATATAAATAAGAATGGTTGCCATAAGGTGGCCATGAGAATTTATGAGAAAAACAGGCATAGGCGGGTAGATAAGGTCTATGCCTTTTTTATACTCATTAGCTGATATTCTTGTAAAATCAAAGACTTTTTGTTACCATATAGTAGGAGAGGTCATATTTTAAAAAGGAAATTTTGACGACAATGATTGGACATATAAACTGGTATCCTGGGCATATGAAAAAAACCCGGGAATTAATACAGGAAAATCTTAAACTAGTAGATGTGGTAGTGGAGCTAGTGGATGCAAGAATACCGATTTCCAGCAGGAACCCTGTGATTGATGAAATTGTTGGGGATAAAAGCAGAATAATAGTATTGAATAAAAGCGATTTAGCAGATAAAAAAACGGTGGAAGCCTGGCTGGAATACTATGGGGGGAAAGGGCTGGATAGCCTTGCCCTGAATTCTAATACTGGCGAGGGAATATCCAGGCTGATTAAACTCTTAGACCGTATACAGATAGAAAAAAATCAGGGGCGTAGGAATACGAAAATACTTCGCCTTATGATAGTTGGAGTTCCTAATGTAGGTAAATCATCATTGATAAATAAGCTGGTAGGCAAAAAAAGTGCAAGGATTGGGGATAAGCCGGGTGTGACCAGGGGTAAACAGTGGCTGACAATGAGGAATGGAATGCAACTTCTAGACACCCCTGGAATTCTATGGCCTAAATTTGAAGATCCAAAGGTGGGTTTATATCTTGCTTTCTGTGGATCTATAAAGGATGAGATCATGGATATTAGCTCACTAGCCCTGGAGTTCATTAAAGTGGCTTCGTCAGATTATCCTCAATTGCTTTTGCAGAGATATAAAATCGATGATATAGGGGATTCGCCTTTGGATACCATGGAGAAGATAGCTAGGAAAAGGGGCTTTATCTTGACGGGCAATCGGATAGATTACGATCGCACAGGGCGGACTATCATTGATGAATTTCGTAGCGGTAGCCTGGGGAAAATCACCTTGGAGAAATTGGACAATTGATTTTTCTTCATTCAAAAAGTGATATAGGGAATGGAATAGGAAATGAAAAAAGAAGAAGGACAATTGGTTCTAGCGAAAAAGTTGATTGAGTTGAAAAGAATAGAAAATGCCCTGTACGAAAAGGGCATTCATTACATAGCAGGTGTCGATGAGGTAGGGAGGGGGCCTCTGGCAGGCCCGGTCGTTGCTGCGGCGGTGGTATTGCCTCGTAATTTCGACCTCTTGGGAGTAGATGATTCAAAAAAATTGACAGCAAAGAAAAGAGAGAAAATTTATGAAGGAATAATAGAATTGGCCATTGCCTACGGTATAGGTTGTGTCGATAACAGG
>CAZMMB010000317.1:0-1827 GCA_964567325.1 uncultured Oscillospiraceae bacterium | reverse complement strand
GCTATAGATGTGATTTTTCCATAGTTTTGGGCTATAACAATCCCAGCTTTATTCATCCTGCCACCGCAGAAACCCCTATGGCCCTCTAAAATTATACAAGCCCTAGGGCATATATCGCAACGAATTCCCTTATTCATTTATGGCGCACCACTTCAAACCTTTCCATTCGATAATTATCTTCTGGGAAAATCCCTGCTTTTTCTAATGCTATTTCCACCTGCTGTTCAACTGTCCTTATTCCTTCAAGGTTTGGTAATAGTAGTCCCCGTTTTCTCCCTTTAGATACAATTACACCGTACCGGTTAACATCCAGTTCCTCCATTGAGACTATCGGTTCCGGGTCTCCCAGAACATCCACGCTATATACTAAATCATTCAGTTCCTCTAAGGTGACTGGGTCAAATCTTGGATCTCCTGTACCAGCGCTTATGGCATTTCTAATAATCTCATCTGCAATACTAGCTTCAGTTGGGTTTATGGTCCCAATGCAACCTCTCAGCCTTCCCTCCTTTTTCAAGGTAACAAAAACACCTGCCATCTTCTCCGTCAGCTCCGGTGAAATGTCCAAAGGCTGATTAATTTTCTTTCTTTCTTTCACATAACTTTCCAAGGATAAGCGGGCCAGCCTTACATAATCATTTTCATTTCGGCGGATTCTTCCTATTTCGTCCTCAATTTTCTGCTGGTAAACCATATCAAATTTTCTCTTATCATCCCTCCCCCTGGGATAAAATTTTGCTAGGCCATATCCTACACCAAAAGGACCTTCATAGGAAAGCAACTTTGCTTCTACTGCAAAGCCATCAAGTGTCCCTGCCATTATTACAAAACCACGCAGGCCGCATTCCCCAGCGGCCTCAATAAACTCCTCCTTGTAGTCCATGAAGTTAAGAAAGTCACCCTTATCCATTGCCTCAGTTACCTGCCTGTCAAAAGCCGGTCCTTCCTCTGCGTAGCTATATGGACCTTCTTCTTTTAGCTTATGGGATAAATCACCGCTGGCAACAACGACAATTTTCCTGCCCAATTTCTCAGCTGCCGCCTTAACACACTTACCGAAACGGTAGTGGTCAAGTAGCGTAAGGCCTGACACTGAAATCCTTACTATTTGATAATCACTTAAATGTTGGTCTATAAAATACAGGGGTACAGTGGTTCCGTGGTCTAATTTTTTATCTCTTTCACCTAGGGTCCCTGCAGGTATTTGCATTTTCCCAGCTTCATCTTCAATCCTAGCTACCAGGTCTGAATCATATTTTACGGAAAAACTAGTCTTGTAATCTGCAAATTTCTTCAGATCTCCCCTTGCTCCAGCACCCGGTGAAATGTGAATATAATCCTGGTACATAATCGAGTGGGGAGTGATTATAACAAGTGTTTCCGGATTGAGCCCACCTATCTCAGCTCCTATGCTTTGATAGGCGTCGATTGTCTTAGTAATTGCCTTTTCTTGCCCCTTCCCCACCCCGGGAATAATCAAGGGTGGATGGGGTACTATATAAGTGGCTATAACTGCCATTTTTATCCTCCTTCTTAGTTAGCGAAGCCTGTCTGCTATTTCCTCTATTTTTCTAAACCTATGATTTACACCAGATTTTT
Source organism: uncultured Oscillospiraceae bacterium (assembly GCA_964567325.1). Taxonomy (GTDB): domain Bacteria; phylum Bacillota; class Clostridia; order Peptostreptococcales; family Anaerovoracaceae; genus UBA1426. Next base: position 228 of record CAZMMB010000317.1, on the reverse strand, counting down.
GTAATGGTGGTTGAAGCAATTGTCCCAATTCGGCTAAGGAGCTTTCTGGATTTTCCAACCGTAATTCTGCCACTTCCCTAAGTTTATCCGATAGGATTTCCAGCCCACCTCTCAATTCAATCAATTTGATAGCATCTATCTGCCTGACAGCACTATCTATGGTCTTATCCAAATTGGCACTTTCGCAGTTTACAATTCTATTGGTCCTATTTCTCAGTTCTTTAATTA
>CAZMMB010000316.1:1697-1829 GCA_964567325.1 uncultured Oscillospiraceae bacterium | reverse complement strand
CCTTTTAAAATGTGGCTTGCCCAAGTTGGACGTGAAAGAATAGAAGAAACAATTGACCCGGAAATCACTATAGGCCGAGCCCTATCTACATATCTAAAAAAAGGTTATTCCCGGGAGTGGATTAACCAAAGA
>CAZMMB010000316.1:0-1687 GCA_964567325.1 uncultured Oscillospiraceae bacterium | reverse complement strand
AGCAATCCAAGTCCGCAAGGAACTTACGGATGAATGGGAAGACCGTGGTGTAAAACAAGGTGTGGAATATGCCATATTGACAGATGAAATTTCAAAAGCATGGTCTGGCATGACTACCCGTCAATATAAAAGACGTAAGGGTTTAAAGAAGGAAAACCTTCGGGATAATATGTCAACACTGGAATTAGTCCTAAACATGCTTGCGGAAGCCACAACTACAGAAATTTCTAAAACCACTGAACCACAAACTTTTGAAGAAAACAAAAATGTAGCAAAACGAGGTGGTCAAATTGCAGGTAATGCACGCATAGAAATTGAAAAGGATACAGGAAAACCTGTTATAACCTCAAAAAATGCAATAGACTTTTCTAATATTATTTCGGCCACAATAGGGAAAGGCAGTGGCAATACCGAAACTGAGTAAAAAATAGTTACTGGGAGGAGATAGCCATGATTGAAACAAACCTTAAAGGCACTACGCCTGATATTGCGGAAGAAAATATTCAGAAGCTTAGAACAATATTCCCCGAAGTCTTTACGGAGGGAAAGGTTGATATTGAAAAATTACAGCAGATTTTAGGTGATTATGTAGAAGACAGCAATGAACGCTATAACTTTACTTGGAACGGTAAAGGACGAGCCTTGCGTTTATCCCAAACACCTTCACTGGGAACCCTTAGACCTTATAAAGAGGAAAGTAAAGATTGGGATACTACCCAGAACCTTTATATAGAAGGTGATAACCTTGAAGTGTTAAAGCTCCTGCAAAAGAGCTATTATGGCAAGGTTAAAATGATATATATAGACCCTCCTTACAACACAGGAAAGGACTTTGTTTATAAGGATGATTTTCACGATAGCATTGAAAATTATAAAAGAATTACTGGACAAGTGGATGGTAATGGTAATGCTATAAGTACAAACACAGAAGCCAGCGGGCGTTATCATACTGACTGGCTTAATATGATGTACCCCAGATTAAGGTTAGCAAGAAATTTATTAAGCGATGATGGAGTTATTTTTATTAGCATTGATGATAATGAGGTTGATAATTTAAAGAAAATTTGCAATGAGATTTTTGGGGAAGATAACTTTGTAGCAGACCTAGTTTGGAGCAATAAAGAGGGTGGGGGAAGTTCAGATAGTAAACTATTCAGGATAAAACATGAGCATATCCTTTGCTATTCAAAAAATATTAATTTAGCAGAAATATTAGGCACACCGATAAGTAATGAAGAAAGATATACACAAAGCGATGAGTATGAAGAAAGAAGAGGTAAGTATTATTTACAGAAGTTAGGTATGGGTTCAATCCAATATTCAGAGAGCTTGGATTATCCGATTGAAACTCCAGATGGTAAAACCATAACACCAAAAGAAAATAATAATGGGAGAAAGGCTTGTTGGAGATGGTCAAAGGAAAAATATATGTGGGGTATAGATAATGGATTTGTAGTTATAAAAAAGGATAGCAAGGGTATTTGGACTGTGTACACAAAACAGTATATGAATTGCGACAATGAGGGCAACATTATAACCCGAACACAAAGACCATTTGGAATTATAGATGAATTTTCAAGTACGCAAGCATCGAAGTATTTGGATAGTATTGGCCTTGGTTCAGTTTTTAGTTACTCAAAACCATTTGAACTATTAAAATATCTGATTGAAAGAATTGACACAAAAA
>CAZMMB010000315.1:0-1834 GCA_964567325.1 uncultured Oscillospiraceae bacterium | reverse complement strand
TATCCCCCTTATAGTTCACTTACAATCAGTAAATTTACAGATTTTTTAAGATTTTCGTACAAAAATTACACCATTACACGGCCGTTCACACATGAGTTGCCTTTTAAGTATGGTTGTGAGCAAAATTGCAAACTGCCGCTAACCAGATTGCATCCATGTTTTTTTTATGCGATTACCCTGTATCTAGGCTTTCTAAGTATAGCATATGATAAGCAGAAATGTTATAATTAATAATTAAAGATGAATTAATCTTAATTGCCTTAATAATGATAGATGTTTCGATATATGACAGTATTTCCAATAGCAATACATAGGAGGAGGCATATGCCGGTTTTAGATAATCCAATTAACACCAGGTTGGAAATTTTAAAGTTAATCTATAAGCTATCAGGTGAGAAATCTGGTCATGCAGTTAGTTTTTTTGCGGCCCAAATAAATGGTGGTTATTATAGCGAAATCCATCATCAAATGAAGTTTTTGTGTGAAAAGGGATTGATTGATTTCAGCAGGAATATTGTCAGCAAACGTTTTGTGGCAGAGCTTACTAATAGTGGCCTGAGATTTATTCAAGATGCATACCAGGCCTTAAAGCTGGGACCAGGGGAGAAGGATGAGGCCCTGGAAGAAATTTTCAAAAGAATAAGAATTTATTAAAAGCTATGAAAAGACGAGGCTATCGTCGAAAGGGAGATGGAGGAAGATATGAAAAGGAAGTCTTTTCAGATATTTTTTGTACTAATTGCTATTCTTGTCACAGGAATGGTTGTTTCTGGGGTGGAAAGGGCTATTGTCCCAGATATGAACTTTGTTGGTGAGAAGGTGGATCTTACATTAGAAGAAACTGTGAAAATAATGCAAACAACTGGTAGCAGGGCTGAAACCGCGGCGCTCAATAAAACAGCAGATGAGGCAGTGGCGAAAGGACACAAGGAAAGCGTTCAAAGCATTTCTGCGCTTCTTAACAAGTTAAGTGGCCTGTCGCTTGCCGAAACATCAATGATGGGAGGAGATCTTGTAAGTGATGTGGATGAAAAAATCATGAAAATGAGAAGGGATTTTGCAAAAGAGCAGGTAGATGCAAATCACCAAGCTGAGCTGAACGAAATTGAGGGTACTACAGTGCAAATGTATTATGGAATTTTGTTGGCGGAAGAGAATTTAAAAATCAGCAAGGACAATCTAGCCAACCAAAAATCTATTTATAACAACACTATGAAAAAATACAAGCTGGGAACAGTGGCTAAGGTAGATACGCTCATATCCGAGACCCAGGTAACCATTGCTGAAGACCAATTAGCCCTGGCTGAATCGGACCTAAAAAAGGCCAAAATGGGAATAAATTTGCTGCTTGGGCATGACTTAATGCAGGAAATCGCATTGACTGATAAGCTTAAAATTGTCGATAGGCCCAAGGCTAGTCTGACCGAATTAATTGAAGGGGCTTTGACTAATAGAAATGAAATCAAAGGAGCCAAGCTTGCGGCGGATATTCAGGATATTCTTTTGACAAATTTAACCTATCGATATCCTAAAAATTCAGCCACCTATCTTAAACAGGAAGCAGCGACTCTACAGGCCAAAAAGGCTTTAGAAGATGCACCGCTCCAAATAGAAATGGATGTTAGGATTCGTTATATGGATGTCCTAGATAAGTATCGGGGAGTGGAGGTTGCTGAGGCCAATTTAAAAAACGCCAAGGAAGGTTATAGGTTGGCACTAATAAGTTATGATGCTGGAGTCAACACTCTTACGGATGTTACTGATGCACAGATTACGTCATTTAGGGCGGCCTTAGGCCTTGCAGCGGCTATTACCGACTACGATTTATCTGTTT
>CAZMMB010000314.1:0-1841 GCA_964567325.1 uncultured Oscillospiraceae bacterium | reverse complement strand
AAGAATCTTCCCAGCAGCTTCCAAGGACCTGCTATAGGATTTGCTATACGAGGGCGAATCGTGGATAGATTTATCATGAATTGTTGCAATTCCCTTTTTCTCAAGGGCTTCTTTTAAGGCTGTTCCAACCTCCCTTACCGTCCCTTTTTCATCAATAGAGTGAAAATTCCCAGTGCTTACAGGCTGATATGACTCTGTTGCATGGGTATGGTAGATTAAAACCAAGGGCTCTTTTGAGGAGATGGAATCCCTTAACTCCTCCTTTACCTCCACCGGCTCCCCGGTATTAATAATGAGGCTTTCGCTAGGTTCAATCCTATCCCCCCTTATATTCCCCCCCATTCCCCTATTTATAAGAGGAAATGCAGCGCTGAGATATTGTTTGCCCACCTCTTGACCTATATCTACTGTTCCTACTTGCTGCCCCTTACCTAACATGCCTACACAAGTCAATGCTGACACAAACCAAAACATGGCAGTCAACAGCAGAAACATTCTCCTCTTCTTCCTTTTTCTTGATATCCTTCTTCTCATAAATCCACCTTCCTAAGAGGAATATATGCCCGGTTGCAAGGTATTATTAATACCATTGGCAATAATATCAGAAAAATCTTCAATGATTTGGTCAATGTCAGTTGTTGTAACAATCATAGATTGGCCATTTTTCTCTATGTGCTTTTCTGCCTCTTTGGGTTTCTTTAAATATCCGGACAGATTATCCATTATCAATGTTTTGCTATCAATTACTGTGGGAACACCTATCGCAACAACCCTTGTATTCAATGATTTTTCCGTTAAATCCTTGCGCATATTTCCCGTGCCTGATCCTGGCGATATCCCCGTGTCTGTAATTTGAATAGTCGAGCTAATACGTTCAATATTTCTTGCAGCCAAAGCATCTACGGCAATGACTACCTCAGGTTTAGTAATCTCGACAGCACCACGAATTAACTCGCTAGTTTCCATTCCGGTATTATACATGACACCGGGAATAAGGGCGCTTACACAGCTAACATCCTGGTCATCCTCTGCGCCGGTTATAACGAACATATGTCGAGTGGCCTTGACCTTCGACACAGCCACTGGCCCTAAGGAGTCGGGGGTGACCCTGCTATTTCCTAAACCAACAACTAAGACCTTCAACTTGTTGTGGAATTTTATCAGCTTTGAAAGTTCAATGGTCAACGCCTTGACCACTTCCTCTTTCACCTCCTCTTCTCCATCAGCCAATTCCTTGGTCTCAATAGTAATATAATTTCCTATAGGCTTTCCCATTATATTACTCCCTGTTTGCCCTGTAACCTTAATCCTTGTCACCCTAATCCCCTGGTCATAATAATCCTCATCCACCTCCACCTCAGGAATTTCTATTTTCTTCTTTCCCTTGCGGTCCTCATCGAGCATTTCCTTATTTTCAATAGCCAAGTCTGTTCTAAAACCCATTGTCCTACCTCCAAAGTTTTCTTATTACCCTAAATTTCTCGCTGGAGCTGATTACCCTATTTTGCGCTTGCTATTTCAACTTTATTCAGATATACTTTGAAAGGCTATATTTATGAAAGTGGGGTGAAAGTATGGCAAACATTAAATCTGCAAAGAAACGTATTCGTGTCATCGCTAAGAAAACGGCCTCTAACAGAAGGGTTAAAAATCATCTGAAGGAAATCGTCAAAGACTTTGATACGGCTATTGTAGAAAATGATTCTACTATAGCAGCAGACAAATTTGCTTTAGCTGAAAAGAGATTGATGCAGGCCGCATCCAAAGGTGCGATACACAAAAAAGCTGCATCCAGAAAAATCTCCCGTATGGCAAAGCATCTTAAAAAGGCAAAAGCCGAA
>CAZMMB010000313.1:0-1842 GCA_964567325.1 uncultured Oscillospiraceae bacterium | reverse complement strand
CTTATTTCCTATGATTTTATTGATATCCTTTAGCCAAATTCAATTTGCTACTAAACAGAGGTATTAGGGGTAAATACTTATTTTGCATATTTCGTACAAAATTTACGTTCGTGTGTGGATTTTTCACTTAAAAAGATATAATATGAACAGAATTTACGTTCGTGTGTGGATTTTGACTGATTTTTTCACACACAAGTGTAAATTTTGCTCATTTTTTGCAATACTTTTTGCAAGGGGTTAGTTGCTAAAGTATTGCAATAAACACTCCATAAGGGGTTTTGTAGAGTTCCCAAGAAAAAAAGTGAAGTTGTTTGATCAAGTAGCAAACATTGTTATCTTGCTAGTTTGACTGGTACTCCGAAAAACAAACTCTTTTGCTTAGAAAAAGCCAAAAGCACGAGCCGCTTTGGAAAACCCACTGCGATGTACCGGATTCATATCAGATTCATATGAGATGTGAACTGTATATTTACTAATGTTTTTAAAGAAATTCGCGGAACTTATTTATTGAAATACTTATATCCTTGTGTTACAATTGGAAACGTTGTAGGTGATAAAAATCGTGGTTATCCCAGTTCTCCCAAATTCACAAGGAATTTTTGAGAACTGATATTGTGAAAGAAATATGGAGGGTTGTCCGAGTGGCCGAAGGAGCTGGTCTCGAAAACCAGAATACCCTTTGGGTATCCAGGGTTCAAATCCCTGACCCTCCGCCATTATGAAATTACGACTTTTCTGGTCATCAGGTCATCAGTTAAGGTCGTTTTTAATTTCCTCTTTTGCAACTTTTTCGTCTGTTTCAGATGCCTTAGCAGCATATCCAAAAGGCGAGAGTAAAAACATCTTCCAAAGCTAATAATAATATTAGTTCATGCCATTAATTTAAAGGTAAAGGGAGGTTTTTAAATGGGAAATAAGGTAGTAGAATGGCTATCAAAGATAAAGACATCGTCTCAGGAAATATTGCCAGATATTTTGTTTATGAGTTTTACAATCGTAAATGCATTTTTAGTAGGTGACCCTGATAATAAAGATGGATGGGTACTTGTTGATACAGGTCTTGAAAATTCAGCAGATTTTATTATGGAATCAGCTGAAGAAAGATTTGGTAAAGACAGTAATCCATTGGCAATCATTCTTACACATGGGCACTTTGATCATGTGGGTTCGGTTAAAAAACTTTCGGAATTTTGGAATGTACCGGTATATATTCATCGGTTGGAGATGCCCTATATTACTGGGGAAAAGGATTATCCTATCCCCGATCCTACTGTAGACCAAGGTATGGTTGCAAAGATGTCCCCGACCTTCCCGCATACAAGTATTGATATAGGCTTTAGAGCCGTGGCTTTACCTGATGATGGAAGCGTGCCCGGTATGCCCGCTTGGAGATGGATTCACACACCTGGCCATACGGATGGCCAGGTTTCATTATTTCGTGAAAGGGATCGTGTGCTCATTGTAGGGGATGCATTTTCAACTACAAAGCAGGAATCCTTATTATCTGTGCTTATGCAGGACGAGCAAATCAGCGGCCCTCCAAAATATTTGACTACAAATTGGGATGCTGCTAGGAAATCGGTAGAGATTCTTATGAGTTTAAATCCTTCCCTGGCAATAACTAGTCATGGAAAACCTATGAAAGGCGAAGATCTTTCCAGACATTTAGAAATGATTGTAAAAAATTTCGACGAAATTGCAAAACCTGAAAAAATATCAAAAGCCCTATTTAAGTAGGGCTTTCAAAACTATTTTTGAGTAAATATTGCAAAGTAACGCTCAACAATAAATATCTCTATCCCAAAATCTTTTTTGAGTCACAGCAGCAATGAAATCATCAGC
>CAZMMB010000312.1:0-1872 GCA_964567325.1 uncultured Oscillospiraceae bacterium | reverse complement strand
TCCTCTCCCCTAATCTTGACCTCGATTTTATTGTCCTTCCTTGTTTCAATAGATACAACAGTTCCATCCGCCTCGCAAATTTCCGCCAAGCCCTTTGGTTTCCTTGCCTCAAACAGCTCTTCGACCCTAGGCAGACCCTGGGTGATATCGCTACCGGCAACTCCCCCTGTATGGAAAGTACGCATTGTCAACTGGGTACCCGGTTCTCCAATGGATTGGGCTGCAATAATTCCTACAGCCTCCCCAATATTTACAGGCTCGCCAGTAGCAAGGTTCCTTCCATAGCATGTAGCACAGATGCCATGCTTGCTTTTGCAGGTCATAACTGACCTGATAGCTACTGATTCTATACCGGCCTTCTCAATTTCATCCGCATGCCTTTCTAAAATTTCCCGTCCACCCTCCACTATAAGCCTACCGTCCTTATCAGCAATATCCATGAGGGCAACCCTACCGATGATACGCAATTTCAAAGGTTCGATAATTTCTTTACCATCTGTAAATGCCCTTACCTCAATTCCTTCATCGGTACCGCAATCATTCTCTCTCACTATTACATTGTGGCTCACGTCAACAAGCCGCCTGGTAAGGTAGCCCGAGTCCGCTGTACGGAGGGCTGTATCCGCAAGTCCCTTCCTAGCACCGTTAGTAGATGTGAAGTAGTCCAGTACTGAAAGACCCTCTCTGAAGTTAGTTGTAATTGGTATCTCAATAGTATAACCAGATGCATTGGCCATAAGACCCCGCATACCTGCAATCTGTTGAATTTGTTTTTTGCTTCCCCTGGCTCCTGAATGTGCCATTACGTATAGATTATTAAGGGTGCTAAGGGAACCCATAAGGGCATTAGCAACCTCATCGGTAGCCACATTCCATGTTTTTAATACCCTATCATATCTTTCCGCATCCGACATCAGGCCCTTCCTGTAGGCTGACTCATATTTATCAACCATTTTATTTGCCTCTGCAATAATTTTGGCCTTGGCCTCTGGTATTTCCATATCTGATACGCTGATTGTAATTGCAGCCATTGTGGAATAATGGAAACCAGTATCTTTAATATGGTCTAAAATATTAGCCGTTACCGTGTTACCAAAGGCCCTGTAACACCGATCTATGATTAAACCCAACTTCTTTTTATCGCAAAGGAAATCCACCTCTAATGAATAGGGGTCTTCTTTCCTATCTACAAAGCCAAGTTCCTGGGGTATATTTTCATTAAAAATAAACCTACCCCCCGTGGATTCTACAAGTCTCCCTCTGTCATCGGGGCTTAGCTTCTTTCTGACCTTTACTTTTGCATGAAGGCCGATGACCCCATTGCGGTAGGCCATAAGCATTTCATCATAATCGGCAAAGACTTTCCCATCGCCTTTTTCTGCAGGGGTATTTCTTTCTTCCGTACCTGGATGTGTCAAGTAGTAAGTGCCTAAAACCATATCCTGGGTAGGCGTGGTTATTGGGCTACCGTCCTTTGGGGCCAATATATTATTGACCGAAAGCATAAGGAATCTGGCCTCAGATTGGGCCTCCACAGATAGGGGCACATGGACAGCCATTTGGTCTCCGTCAAAGTCTGCATTATAGGCTGTACACACTAAAGGATGAAGTTTTATAGCCTTCCCCTCTACTAAGACCGGTTCAAAAGCCTGTATTCCTAACCTGTGCAATGTCGGTGCCCTGTTTAAAAGGACCGGATGTTCCTTAATTACCTCATCTAGCACATCCCAAACCTCCGGCCTGAGCTTTTCAACCATCCGTTTTGCACTCTTTATATTATGGGCATAATTATCCTCTACAAGCATCTTCATAATAAAGGGTTTGAAGAGTTCAAGGGCCATCCTCTTGGGCAGTCCGCACTGATAGAACTTG
>CAZMMB010000311.1:635-1881 GCA_964567325.1 uncultured Oscillospiraceae bacterium | reverse complement strand
ACATTTCCTAATATCATTTCGCGAGGGGATTTCAAACATTATGTCTGTCATTACCTGTTCCATTATGCTTCTTAAGCCCCTGGCACCAGTCTTTCTCTCAATCGCCTTTTCAGCCAGGCGGATAACGGCATCCTCTTCCACCTCCAGCTCAACACCATCTATTTGGAACAACTTTTTGTATTGCTTGAGCAAGGCATTCTTCGGCTCCTTGATTATTCTTACCAGAGATTCTTCTGAAAGCTCTTCCAGGGTCACCATAACCGGTAGCCTTCCTATGAATTCTGGTATGAGGCCATATTTCAGCAAATCTTCAGCCTGGACCGATTTTAATACCTCCGACCCCTCCCTCGATGTCTTAATCATGGAATTGAAGCCGATGGTCTTTTCCCCGATTCTCCTTTGAATGATTTTATCAAGCCCATCAAAGGCCCCACCACAAATGAAGAGCACATTGGTAGTGTCAAATTGTATGAAATCCTGATGGGGATGCTTTCTACCACCCTGGGGCGGAACGCTGGCAACAGTACCCTCAAGTATTTTAAGTAAGGCCTGCTGCACACCTTCACCGCTTACATCCCGCGTAATCGATGGATTTTCTGTTTTTCTTGCTATTTTGTCTATTTCATCTACATAGACTATCCCTTTTTGTGCCTTTTCTATATCATAATCTGCTGCCTGAATAAGTTTAAGCAGGATATTTTCCACATCTTCACCCACATAGCCCGCTTCCGTAAGGGCAGTGGCATCGGCAATGGCAAAGGGAACATTTAAAATCTTTGCCAAGGTCTGTGCTAAAAGGGTTTTACCCGAGCCTGTAGGACCCATCATAACTATATTGCTTTTATGCAATTCTACATCATCAGAGCCGAGGCTACTCAAGGCCCCAATTCGTTTATAGTGATTGTAGACTGCTACTGCCAAGGCCTTTTTCGCATCATCTTGCCCTATGACATACTCTGAAAGGGCCTCCGCTATCTCCTTTGGCTTTAACAAGGTCATCCCATCACCATCTATATCTGACATCATTTCTTCAAATTCTTCTTTTATGATGTCCTGACACAGCTCAATACATTCATCACAAATATAAACATTTGGACCTGCCACCAATCTCCTCACCTGGTTCTGGGGCTTGCCACAAAATGAGCATTTCAGCTGTTTTGATTCATCATATTTTCCCATTATACTTCCTCTCGTTATAGTTAATAATTATGCACCCCTTGATGCAATTACCTTATCTATTATCACG
>CAZMMB010000311.1:0-625 GCA_964567325.1 uncultured Oscillospiraceae bacterium | reverse complement strand
TAGGATTTTGTTCAATTTATCCCTGGTTTTTATTATCCGTTCAGCATGTATCCTTAAATCCTCAGCCTGACCTGTCATACCGCCTAATGGCTGGTGGATCATAATTTCAGCATTTGGTAGGGCAAATCTTTTGCCCTTGGTCCCCGCCGACAAGAGGAATGCTCCCATGCTGGCAGCTAAACCTATACAAATTGTAGACACATCAGGCCTTATATATCTCATTGTGTCATAGATGGCCATTCCGGAAGAAATTGACCCTCCCGGGCTGTTGATATAAAAGTTTATATCCTTGTCTGGGGCCTCTGCCTCTAAAAATAATAGTTGGGCGACCACTATGCTGGCAGTATGAGAATTTACTTCTTCCCCTAAAAAGATTATCCGATCTTTTAATAACCTGGAATAAATATCGTAGGATCTCTCTCCCCGGCTCGTTTGCTCTACAACCATTGGTATTAACGACATATCTTTTCCCCCTATTGATGAGATTCTATTGAATAACTGCGTTTTCATACATTATATCTAATGCCCGCTTGTTCCTGATATCCTGTTTTAGATATTCAAGCCCTTGAATTCCCATCATTTCTTTCAGTTTATCACTTTCCATCTTATAAAGTTCCGCCATTTT
>CAZMMB010000310.1:0-1881 GCA_964567325.1 uncultured Oscillospiraceae bacterium | reverse complement strand
TATCCTGTTATTTTACCCCCATCCTCCTTGGCCAAATAGATTGAGGCATCTTCCAAAACAGACAAGGTATCACGTCCATTATAGGGTACTTCTATTTTAATCGTATGATTTTTTACCTCTATAACCTTGGTCCAATCTGTTGTGAATTTTTCCAAACCTGTAGGGGATCCTATGTTTACGAAGTTATTATCAGATGTATCAAATTTAGTAATCACTCCATTATTCATCTGCAAGCCATATAAGTCTCCCTCGTCCAAGTGCGTTTGAATAGTCGCTGACGAATCTGCCTGGATTCTACCATTAGTCTCTATATAGCGGGTGCCTTTCCCAATAAGGAATTCATACTCATCCACAACTTCACCTTTTTTGTTTAACAGCATGGCTACCTCTGTCAGTATTCCATAGGCCCTGCCGGAAAACTCAAAGAGGGGATCCTCCGGTTCTGTTCCTTCTTCCTCCTGATCCTCTTCCTTTGGCTCCTCTGGTTTCGTGCCATCTGTAATATGATCTGCAACAGAATAGGTCATCAGGGCAACATTACCCCGTAAGGCAGGTTGACCCACTGAGAATTGGACATCTTTAAAAATCCCTAATGCTAGTGCCTTAGCCAGGTAATTGTTAGGCCATAAACCTGTCAATTCTTCCTTGCTATAGCCCATGGCCCGAATAAGCATAGATGCCATTTCCTCATAGGTTACTAAGTTACCCGGCTTGAAATTTCCATCAGGGTAACCGGATATAACACCCTTTTCAGCAGCATAATTTATATACTTTGCAGCCCAATCATATCCCCCTAAATCTGGAAAATGGTCATCGTCGTTTTTAACAGACTCCAGCTTTTCCCCTGAAGGGTCCAGGGCCTTTACGATTATAAGGCTGGCTTCAGCTCTGCTAATACTACTATTGGGCCGATATGTGCCATCGGGATAGCCTGTAATTAAACCCTTGTCCATCAATGCCTTTACGGGCTCTTCATACTTTGTCCCCCCCAGGTCAACTAGGCTATTATCCTGGGCAAATACCCATGTAAAAGATGTAAAAATTAAAACTGCTATCAATAAAAAAGAAATCTTTCTCATTTTCAATCCTCCCTTTCTATCATAGAATTCTATAGAGAATATTGTAACACAAGCCTGTCACATAGGGCAAATGCCCACAAGAAATTTATCTAGGGTCTACTTGGTCGAAGTCCTGAATATTCTACCTAGAAGCACTACAACCCCTATCAGCAAAAACACATCCCCCAGACTGGCAAAACCTATTAGGCTACCCTGAAAAGAAATACCTATAACATCTGCTAGGCAAGCTAATCTAGTAGTGGCGGTTACGGGAATATATCCAAAGAATTCTCCATTCATAATAGCTTCAAACACCGCAATCTTACCCCCACCCTCTAAAAATGTCGGCCATACCGGCATTTTAAATCCATTGAGGGCAATTACCAACAAGTTTGACAGGGTGCCAACACCTATCCAATAAGGCCAACTTCCCCTGCCCCGAAGGTTGGACACTACAAACCATAGAAGGAGACCATATTCTATGGGCAAAACCGTCCATTCAGGGAAGGGCCCTTTTGAAAAAACAAATTCCATTGCAAAGGCCAATATGGGAAGGTAGAGCCTCCTTGGCAATTGATTGGCATGAAAGGATATACATAAGACTTTTGCTCTTTTTTTATTGGTTTTTTTCATGGCGCCACCAAATCTAGGTTCCCCTTTTCTATCACACCGAGAAATGCCTCAACTACATCGGGATTAAACTGGCTGCCGGATCTTTCCCCTATAACCTTTAGGGCCTGGTCCTTAGACATTTTTTTACGATAAGGCCTGTCTGATGTCATAGCATCATAAGCATCGGCAATTTCTAATATGGCAGCAGCAA
>CAZMMB010000309.1:0-1883 GCA_964567325.1 uncultured Oscillospiraceae bacterium | reverse complement strand
CCTGGTTCCATCAGTTCTTGAGCTGCAGACTTACCCACCAAATCATCTCCTACCATAGAAAAAAATTTTACATCCCCCCCTAATCTGGCTAGGTTCTCGGCAATGTTTCTGCCCACCCCACCGTAAGTTATGCTAATAGTGCCTGGGTTTGAGTCAGCGTGGATTAGCCTGCTTTTGGGTCGTCCTTCTATATCTGCCGTAATGCCTCCTATGATTGTAATGGTGTCCATGATTTACCCTTCCTCCTAGACGATAATGCTACCACCGATGAATTCCCTTATGATTGAATTATTGGCTATTACAGAATCATCTTCAATAATCTTAAAGAATCTAAGGAATTTTAAAAGTCTTATCGCCTCGCTGAAAGATTCATTATCTGCTTCTATTGCCTGCAGCATGGGTTCCGCATATTTTTTCAATACAGCCAATTCATATATGTGGGCCGAATTAAAGAGGATGTCAGCCTCATCATTGAATGGGAAAATGTTTTTATCCTCACCATCCCTAACTTTTACCCATTGGCCAATAGTCTTGGCGGCATCGTAACCTCGAAATTGATGGTCTCTGACAATCCTTCTCAAAAACCTAGCATCTGTAGTTGGTATCCGATTATGATTATCGATGTTTAATTGGGTAAAGGGACTAATATAAATTTTATACTTGCTTTCATTCTTTATACCTGATGTTACAATTTTGTTCAGGCTGTGTATCCCTTCTATAATTATAGGCTGGTTTTTGTTTATCTTCGTTATCCTGTGACCATAGGATTTTTTACCCTCAATAAAGTCAAAGGATGGTAGGTCGACAGGTTCCCCTGCTAGTAGGTCATTCATATTGTTGTTAAATAGCTCCAAGTCCAATGCATCCACATCTTCAAAGTTTGGGGATCCGTCAGGCAACAATGGGGTTTGATGCCTCTCAACAAAGTAATCATCCATCCCAATATATAATGGCTTTAGCCCACCTACCCGCAGCTGGATGCTTAGTCTTTTTGCAAAAGTTGTCTTGCCCGAAGACGAGGGTCCTGATATGAGAATTATTCGCTTTCTCCTATTCATTATCTCATCTGCTATATATGCTATTTTTTTCTCGTGGAGGGCCTCTGATATCTGAATAACTTCCCTGTATTGTCCATTTTCAATTTTTTGGTTGAGGTCCTCAACATATGAAATTTCCATGAGATTTCCCCACCGCTTAGCTTCTCCAAAGGCCCTATAAAGTTTTGCATCATCCCTAAATTTGGGTATTCTATCCGGGGCAGATCTTTCAGGAAATCTCAACAGTACACCATTCCTATATCTTCTAAGTTCAAAATATTCGATATACCCTGTTGAAGGAACCATTTGCCCATAAAAGAAATTCAAAAACCCATCACAGGAGTAAACTGGAACGCTTTCAACATGGGGTGCCCTCTGCAGCATCCTCCGTTTTTCCGCATGGTTTCTACAGTTGAAAAGATCTATTGCCTCATCCCTAGCTAGTGTTTGCCGCAAGAATGGTATATCAGCCTCTACAATCTCATACATTCGTGATTCTATTTTTGAAACATCTTCGGGGGTTAAGCGGTCTTTAGTTCTTATTTCCGTATATACTCCCTTGTGAAGGGAGTTTTCTATCCCTACCCTGACCCCGCCCAAAATATCGTTTACGGCCTTAAGAAAAATGAATGAAACGCTGTTCTGATATATCCTAGATACTGCAAGGTTTCTAAGGTCTAAAAAAACAACCTCCGCCTTTTCGTTCAGGCTCTTGGTTAACTCTACAACGCGATTATTAACCATGGCTGCTAACACCCTATAAGGCAGGGCATCTTGATATATGGCCACTAGTTCTTCTAAGGTGGTCCCCTTCTTTACATTTAGCTTCATTGGCTTTTCATCGGG
>CAZMMB010000308.1:0-1890 GCA_964567325.1 uncultured Oscillospiraceae bacterium | reverse complement strand
TACAAAGATTACATTTTTTTAACAAAACCTATTGACAACAACTAGCTGGTCTATTAAACTGCAAACCCTACCTGGCGCATAGTATTCATTAGTCGGGCCCTTGTTTCTAGCTCCATTTCATACAAAGGCAACCTATAGCCCCCAACCTGAAAGCCTGCACTGTTCATAGCTTCCTTAATTGGAATAGGATTGGTTTCAATGAAAAGGGAATTGATGAAATCCAAATAGCGGAGCTGTAGATCCCTGGCCAGTTTAATATCCTCATCTAAAAATGCCTTCACCATTAAGTGTGTTTCCCTAGGTAAAATATTTGCCAATACGGAGATTGCACCCGTGCCACCTAATGACATAACCGGGACAATCATGTCATCATTGCCCGAATAAATAGCGAAATTATCGCCAATATATTGTGATATTTTGGATACATAGGAAATGTCACCGCTTGCTTCTTTAATACCTATAATGTTTCTGTGCTGAGAAAGTTCTTCTACCGCTTCACAACTTATGGAACATCCTGTTCTTCCTGGCACATTGTATAAAATTACTGGTATTGAAACAGCATCTGCTATTTCATAGAAATGCCTGAGCATGCCCGCCTTATTGGTCCTGTTGTAATAAGGGGTAATGACTAACAAACCATCCGCCCCATATTCCTGAAATCTTAGGCTTTGTTCCTTGGCTTCCGATGTGTAATTTGATCCACTACCGACTATTATAGGAATCCTTCCAGCGGAAACCTTTATCGCCATCTCTGCTACTTTGTTCTTTTCCTCATCCGTGAGCGCTGGCGACTCTCCCGTGGTTCCTAAAACAACTATACCATCTGTTCCTTGTTCTATATGCCACTCAATCAGTTCCTCTATTTTGTTATAATTAAGACTACCATCCCTATAAAAAGGTGTAACTAATGCTACTAAAGAACCTCTAATCATTATTTTCTCCTCCATTTTAAAACATTGACAACAACTGTTTCCTGCCCCTTTTGGGGCACCGTTTATATTTGTGATGAAGAAAGTTTTTAAATGTAGCTGGTCTGTACATAGTCCACCATCCTTGCTAGATAACAAATAAAAAAACGCCGCCTTGATATATACAAGGACAAGCGTTAACCTGCGGTACCACCTTGATTGATGCAAATAATACATCCACTTTGTAGGGTGCCATCACACCCTCTGCCATATAACGCCGGCAATGCGTCGGTAGCTACTAAAATGACAATACATTTTTTCACTCCGCCCTCTGAGGCCTTTATGTCCGTGCTGTGTTCACCGAGCTCACACCAACCTCGGTTCGCTTTGGAACCATTTCACGGTTTTTCTCCCTCATCAACGGTTTTTACTAAATTACCACTAAAATTTGCCTTTGTCAAGCATTTTTCAGAAGTCTACAGCACTTTTCAGAGGTCAAACCGGTCAACAACATTTTTATAAAGCACACTGTTCACTCCCATATGTATTCGGCGCACATGGCAGTAGGCTTTTCTGAAGCATTGAGGGTTCTGTGCAATTCTCAAGGAAAAAAGTGAAGTTATTTGGTCATGTACCAAACATTGTTAGCTTGCTAGTTTGTTTGGTACAAAACAAACTCTGATTTATAAAATTTTCCCTGCCTAACCAGTTAAATGGCTGATATGGTTGATGTTTGTTGATACAGCTTTGCCAGCAAAAGAATTTACAGGCATATTTAGGGTCTGCTGAACGGATTATTGGGAATGCCAGGATCTGTTCAGTCGGCAGATGGTATCTGCCAGCAATCGGTCATATATGCCGATTGCAGACCCTAATTATTGGCGAACTGAACAGATGGGAACCATGATCTTTATTATCCCATCTTTTCAAGTGCAAGGATTATGGACAGGTATGATAATTATCCTTGCACTTGTAAGATTCA
>CAZMMB010000307.1:0-1908 GCA_964567325.1 uncultured Oscillospiraceae bacterium | reverse complement strand
AAAATTGTACCTGTGTAGTAACCCATTCCCCTAACTAAAGACCTGTCGTATTGAACCTCATAGTTCCCTCCAGCCAGACTGTTAACACTATCTATAATATGCTGGATCTGGTCGATAACCCCCCTGTCCGAACAGTAGTCTGCCATTGTGGAAACATCAAGTTTATCACTTGAACCTATGGCTTTCACGAATTTTTCTACTATTCCTTCTGAATAGCCCTTTTCTAAAAGTTCCTGGCGGATACCATCAAGGCCTATCTTATCCAACTTGTCAAAAGTAATGCAGACAGACAGGACATCCTCCTTTGGGAATCCAATCCCTTCTATCATGTCAAACAAAATTCGCCTATCGTTTATTCTAACAGTGAAATCATCAAAGCCAATCTTCATAAGGGTCTTGGCCGTTGTATGAATAAGTTCGATTTCTGCCTGACTAGAAGAATCCCCGATAATATCTATGTCACACTGGTAAAACTGACGAAGCCTGCCTTTTTGTGGTCTCTCCGCCCTAAACACCTGTCCTATTTGAATAACCTTAAAAGGCATCCTTAAATGGGCCTTGTTGTTGGCGTAATACCTGCTGAGGGGCAGGGTCAAATCAAATCGGAGCCCCATATCAGTCAAATCCTTTTCTTCCAATCCTTCTATTGCTAAATCTAGCTTTTGCCCTCTTTTAAGGATCCTAAAAATCATGTTCAGATTTTCACCGCCCTCGCTCTTATCGAGCCGGTCGATATCCTCAAGCATAGGAGTCTCTATTTTTGAAAATCCGCTGTTCTCATAGCTTTTTAATATTATTGCCATAATGGCATCTCTCATTCTCACTTCCCCCGGTAGGTAATCCCTAGTCCCCCTTACCGGTAGAACCGAAACAGCCATATACTCTCCCTCCTCTTTACTTCCAAATATAATCTCTACCTATTACGGCCTCGACATCGGAAGAGGCCTGGTTTGCCCTGTGCAAATGCCCCGATGCTTTAAGGGCCTCATTATTATCCAAATTATCATCCAGGGGTATTATTGCATAGACATCTTTGCCCTTGGCCCTATACTTATCCAGCCATGTCCTCATTGCATCGGCTTTAATCAATGTAGCCTCCCCACTTTGCTTGTCATACTTTATATTTACCCTGGCTATCATGCCCTGCTCAGTATACCTGTTATTTAAGGTTTCAGCCCTTTGGTTAGATAAAAAATTACCCATGGAATAGAATACAGGCACCTCTTTCCCCGTTTCCTCATGCCTAAGTAGCTCCACCGATTGAAGCACATGGGGGTGGGAAGCAAAAATAATGTCTACCCCCATATCAACAGTTTTTTCAGCAATATACCTTTGCCACTGGTTGGGCTCTCGCTCATACTCTTCCCCCCAATGATAATAGGATATTACTATATCCGCCCCCTGGTCTCGTGCTGATTTGATGGTTTTTTCCACTTCATTCAACTCATGGTCTAATATTTCATAATTGAAACTGTTGATAATCTCTTTTGCCTCATCGGAAAGTATGACCCCATTTATGGTAGATCTGCCTCCATTGCTGGGAGTTTCATAAGTGTAGGATACAATTGCTACTTTGACGCCATCGATGTCCATTAGGGTATAGTTTTTTTCCCAAGGAAGCCTGGTACCCGCTGTAGCCAGCCCTGCCTTCCTTAAGACCCTTAGGGTCCTCTTCATTCCGGAAAGGCCCTTATCATATGTGTGGTTGTTACTAGTTAATCCCACTCGGAAACCCGTATTGTAAAGGGCGTCAGCAAGGGCATCAGGTGCGTTGAAGGAAGGGTAGCCTGTCGGCGTCCCACCTGCAAAGGTGGTTTCTACATTGCATATTGCTAAATCAGCGCTTTCAATATATTTTTTTACATACTGAAAGTTATTGTCATAACTATAGGTACCGGTGTCACTGTC
>CAZMMB010000306.1:0-1915 GCA_964567325.1 uncultured Oscillospiraceae bacterium | reverse complement strand
TTGGGTCCCTTCCCATGGCAGGAAGATACAGGATGATAGATTTTCTTATCTCCAACTTTGTCAACGATAGCATTTATGATGTTGCCGTTATAGCCAGGGAGAATTATCATTCACTCATGGACCATCTTGGGGCCGGAAAAGAGTGGGATTTGATTCGCAAAAGAGGTGGCCTAAGGCTGATGACGCCTTATGCTATGGCGGAAAGTGGAAGAAGCGGGCTCTACAGGGGAAGTGTCGAAGCCCTTGCAAACAACATGCATTCCTTTCGCCGGTCTATGGCCGATTTGGTAATCATGGCTGATACCAGCATACTCTTTAGCATGGATTTCAATGCCTTGGCAAACCACCATATAGACAGTAAGGCGGATATAACCGCTGTGTATACAAGATTATTAAATGGTCATCCAACGGTTCCTATGGGGGTATCGGTTCTGCATTTTGATGAGAACAACCGGCTCTACGACCTTAACAAAAATCAGGATGATATGAGTAACCAGGATGTCTGTTGGAGCACGGGTGTATTTGTTATTAAGAAATCATTATTAGACAGTCTAATAGCAGATGCCATAGCATATGGCAAATATTGCTTCCACCTAGATGTCATTAAGAGATTAGCAGGAAGCCTTCTTATTAAGGGATACGAATATAAGGGACACCTGCTTGAAGTTAGTAGTGTATCAGGATATATGAAGGCAAATATGAATTTTCTTGATTCTGCTTTTAGAGAGAAGGCATTCAAGCGTCCAATTTACACAAAGAGTAAAGACGGAGTTCCCGCCAGATATTTTGCCGGCTGCAAGGTGAGCAATTCAATTATTTCCGACGGCTGCCGAATAGAAGGAACTGTTGAAAATTCAATTATTTCAAGGAATGTAACAGTAGGTAAGGGGGCGGTAGTTAGAAATTCGGTTATAATGCAAAACACAGAAATAATGCGGGGAGTGTCCTTGGATCATGTAATTCTCGACAAGGATGTAATAGTCAGGGAAAACAGGGAGCTGAGCGGTCATATTACATATCCTGTAGTCGTAGAGAAAGCTAGTATAATATGACGGGTCTAATGGAGGGAAAGATATTGGACATATTATTTATAAGCACGGAGTCTGTACCCTTTGCAAAAACGGGTGGACTTGGGGATGTTATAGGGTCTTTACCAACAGAACTCAAAAAGAAAGGCCTAAATGTAAGGGTTATGCTCCCCCTATATAAGAGGATTAAAGAGGAATATTCACAGTCCCTGATATTCCACAAGGCCTTTACTGTAGACTTAAGTTGGCGGGACTGTTATTGCGGCCTGTTCAGCATGGAATACAATGAGATCACCTTCTATTTTCTAGA
Source organism: uncultured Oscillospiraceae bacterium (assembly GCA_964567325.1). GTDB lineage: Bacteria > Bacillota > Clostridia > Peptostreptococcales > Anaerovoracaceae > UBA1426. The sequence continues at coordinate 577 of CAZMMB010000306.1, read as the reverse complement.
CAATGAGCAGTATTTTAACAGGGAAGGTTTGTATGGTTATTATGACGATGGAGAAAGGTTTGCATATTTTAGTAAAGCAGCTCTCGAATCCCTAAAATACATGGATTTTGAGCCAGATATACTGCATTGCAGCGAGTGGCAAAGCGCTCTAGTTCCGGTGTTTATAAAAACACATTATAGGGATGACGAATACTACAAAAAGATGCGAACAATTTTCACCATACACAATATAGAATATCAAGGGATTTATGATAAGGAGCTAAGGGAGGACATCCTGGGATTAAGCAAAGATGATGGTGATATAGTAATGATGGACGGTAAGGTAAATTATATGAAGGGGGCAATAGTCACCTGTGACAAGTTGACTACCGTCAGCCCCTCCTATGCGGAGGAAATCACCTACCCCTTCTATGCACAAGGGCTGGACAAGATTATTAGCGAGAACAGATATAAGCTTTCCGGCATAATAAACGGCATAGATTATAAATTGTACAACCCTTATAGGGATAAGGCTATACCCTATAAGTATTCAAAAAATAGTGGGGATAGGAAAAAACTAAACAAACAAGCCCTTAAG
>CAZMMB010000305.1:0-1960 GCA_964567325.1 uncultured Oscillospiraceae bacterium | reverse complement strand
CAAGATCACATTGATGGATAGGATTAAGGCCCTGTTTAAAATTAGCAAATGAAAAATAAACCATTATAGATGTAAAACTCCTAAATGGTTTACTTTTGATTGATTTATAAACCATTTCTTATGGAAAATCAGCAATGCAAATGAATCCATAAACTATAATTTGACCCTCGCTATTTAATGGTTTATATTATCTTAATTTATAAACCATTAAGTAGTTTACCTAGTAAATGGCTTATATTATTGATGTTTATTTATTAAAACTTGATTTTTCGCATAGTTAACTCCCGCTGACCTGATTCTTGCCTGGGTTTATTTCCCTTTTATGTGATTGCCCTGTAGATAAGTCACATTTCCTTGTAAAATTGATAAAAGTGAGTATACTATGGATAAGACATATAAATGCTGATGAAAGGAAAGACCCGTGAAAAATTTTATTAAAAATTGGGATTTGAAAAAGCATATAGCTGCTGAAACTATGTTTTATGCATCCATGGCCCTAGTTGGGAATGCCCTTTTGGCAAGTGGCGAAAAGGATGATTCTAAAGGCTTTTGCCCTGTAGAAACATGTCGAAATATGCCAAAGAAGCAGAAGATTTTCAACTGCGCACTCCTGAGCTGTTTTGCTGTGGATTTGGTCGGTGGCTACTGCCTATTAAAAGGCTTAAAGAAAATCACAAAGGTTTAGGATATCCATCATTGAAAATAGGCTAGAAATACCCCTTGCTTATTTGTGCCTTGGCAAGGGTATTTATTTTTGCACTTAAATGCAGCTGAATTTGTAATAAGATTAGGTTGAAAAATATGTTAGGTTATATTGTGCCGGACAAGCCGGAATTGAAAATAAGAGAATACCAGCTATATTCTGCTTATTACTGTGGGATATGCAAATCTGTTAAAGAAAGATATGGCCAGTTACCCCGATTAGTCCTAAACTACGATGCAGTATTTTTGGCTGTCCTCTTAGGGTCCCTTTTCTCCTCTACAGAGAATATAGAACAGAAAAGATGCCCTGTCCATCCTTTAAAGAAGCGTCCCTTTGTCACTAGCCAACCATCTATAGATTATTCAGGGGATATGATGATTCTTCTGGCCTACTATAATTTTTCCGATAACATAAAAGATGAAAAAAACCTGGGAGCCTTAGCGGGACTGATTGCTTTAAAGGGTACTCGTAAAAAAATAATGAAAATACATAGGGAAAAATGTATAATAGTAGAGGAAAGACTTAATGAATTGTCGAAACTTGAAATTGAGGAATGTCCATCCCTGGACAGGGTTGCCCAACCCTTTGCTTCCCTAATGGGGGAAATATTTGCTGCTGAATCGGTGTTTAAAGATGAGCAAACCCTCAAACTTTTGAAAAGGATAGGCTACCATATGGGGAAATGGATATATTTAATTGATGCCTATGATGACCTGGCAGAGGATGCAGAGAAAGGGAATTACAATCCCTTGCTGGTTCAGTGGAAATACCGGCAGGGTGGGGAAAGCATAGGTGATTTCCGAAAGAGAATAAAGGAAAGAACCAAATTGAACCTTATGTTTTATCTATCGGAGCTTGCAAAGTCTGTGGATGGCTTGGCAATTCAAAGGAATAGTGGATTGGTGGAAAATATTATATACTCTGGTTTGCTTAAAAAAACTGAGGAGATACTTATGAAAGGAAACATACAAGATGCAGAATCCCTATGAAGTATTGGGAATTAAAGAAGGAGCAAGCATAGAAGAAATTAAGGCCGCTTACAAGGAACAGGTGAAAAAGTATCATCCAGACCGCCATCAAAACAACCCTCTTTACGAATTAGCTGAGGAAAAACTCCAGGAAATCAATGAGGCCTATGATTACTTAATGAGGAATCCAGGTGGAGGATTCGCCAAGGGCCAAGCTGATGAAAGGGGGCAAAGTCCTGAATTTCGCCAGGTTAGAATGGATATAGACAGGGGCAATCTGACTAGGGCA
>CAZMMB010000304.1:0-1964 GCA_964567325.1 uncultured Oscillospiraceae bacterium | reverse complement strand
ATAATTACATTCACCAGTTCCTTCACGACATTTTTCGATAAATATATTGAAAATCCTGCCTGTCCAAGCACAATTTTCAGCACTTGGGATAAGATGGCAGTTTTAAGCCGAAATGTCTTCTTCCATACTAGCTTTAGCCAATGACTTGCTGCGCCACGCATGTAAAGCGAGACTGATGGCGATAATTCCATAGGCCACAAATACCCTAAAGTATTCGCCCACCTGAGCACTACCGAAGATAGCTTGACCCGCGGATGGTGAGACTACAAAGAGTAAGTGGAATAGAAAGGTTCCCATCAAGGCTTGACCAATAGTTGCCCTTGTAACCGAGGCCCCTCCGATCAAGAGAGCGGCAATAGCGAAGGTTCCCACTTGTTCGTGACTGTTATAGGTGTTTAATGTCCCGATATTCTGAAGGAAAATAAGTTGACCCCAAGCAGCTAACACCGTGGAAAACACGATGGCTAAGATTCTATTACGATCTGTCTGAATACCGGCAACACCGGCGATATGACGGTCCTGCCCCACTGCACGGAAGTCTTGACCCAGCTTGGTCTTGAAGAAGGCCCAAATGGCTAGAGCCAATAAAGCGATAAAGGCAAAGGTTATGATGGGTATCTTGGTAAATCCGATTTGATAGGTCCAAATATTATCCAAGGCACCCTTAAGCCGCGACAAGTTAATGGTGTTCCTTAAACCTGGACTAGTGGAAATTCTCATAGCCGCGTTTTCAAAGGGGATCAATGTTCCCACTAAAAATAGGAAGATAAACTGATAGACACCATTGGCAAAGAAGCCCATGACCATACCAGTAATCATCTCTCGACCCTTTGCTTTGTTCAACAACATACCTGCCAAAATTCCAAACAAGACGGCCATGGGAGTTGCCAGAAGCGCGGTTAAAGCAAGACCGCCAATTCCGGTCCATTCCCAGTGGGTCGAAAGAATCAACGCTATCTGACCCGCCAATGCTCCCAGTACAATTCCGAAGTTTAAGCCCATCCCAGCTACAACAGGGATAATCAAGGAAAGTACTAGAAATGAGTTTCGTGCCATCCTTTTGACAATTTCCATGAACAAGAACTGTCCGGGCATCTTAGCATAATAAACACCTAGTAAACAGACGATGGCAAAGAGTAGAGGTACTGCGTTTTTCGATATAAACCTTTTAACGTAGTTCACGCCTGTTCACCTCCAGTAACTCTAGTTAGGGCATACAAGATCATTCCATTACTTACAATCACTCGAGCAATTTCGGAAATATTGCCTTCGATTAATTGGTTTGTTACTGGCATCGCTACAGTTAATAATGTTTGAAATAATACAACGCCAATAATAGCATGGAGTACTTTTGCTTCACTTGTCGAAGCACCCCCAATTAGAACTGCTGCCACAGCCGGAAAAGCTGTCATCAATGGTCCATTATAAAGCTGAGCAAATCCAAAGCTTTGAGCATAAACCACATATCCGATAGCAGCTAAAACAGTCGATAACACGATACCTACTGTTCGATACGAATTTATGTTCAATCCCGCCGCTACTGCAAAACGAGGATTTCGACCGACCACTTCCATGGCTACACCCGGTTTGCTTCTCAAGAAAAGCCAAAGCAAAAAGGCCAATAGCCCATAAAACAGGAGCAGACCTGTGGGAATCGTAAGACCAAAAATTTTGAATCTCAAGAAATTATTGAGTGTTCCGCCAAAGGTATCGGAGAGGGTTAAAGTAACACGCAAACCCTGACCTCCAACAGGCCAAATCAAGGCAGGATTCTTAAATGGTGCCATGAGCCAAAATATGCACATACCGGCAACAATCGAAAATCCTACATAGGTTCCAACCATCATTTCCTGTCCCGCAACACGGTTCAACAGTAGTGAGTACAGATAACCCACAATTATCCCGAGGGGAATCGCAACTAAAAGGGCTACGGCGAAACCGCTAAAACCAACTAAGGAACTCTC
>CAZMMB010000303.1:0-1965 GCA_964567325.1 uncultured Oscillospiraceae bacterium | reverse complement strand
GGTAATACTAGATGGGGGCAGGCTCCCCAATGGAACTGTGATTAAGAGAGGCAAACTTAGGGGCTTGGATTCGGAAGGAATGTTGTGTTCGGCAAAAGAATTAGGCTACGATGACAAGGTTATTTCCATGGCCCACCGGGATGGAATATGGATTTTAGATAAAGAATATCCAATAGGGATGGATATTGTAGAGGCTTTGGGGCTTGAGGGCCAGGTGGTAGAATTTGAGATTACCCCCAACAGGCCCGATTGCCTATCCATGATAGGCATGGCTCGGGAGGCGGTAGCAACCTTTGGTGGCAGCTTGAAATATCCCGACCTTACATGCACAAACGAGCTTGGCCAGTCCAAGGATTATATATCCGTAGAAATAAAGGAAGCAGAACTATGCAACCGCTATGTTGCCAGGGTGGTAACCCATGTAAAGATTGAACAATCGCCTTGGTGGCTTCAAAAAAGGTTGATGTATGCCGGTATGCGGCCCATCAATAATATAGTTGATATCACAAACTATGTTCTGCTAGAATACGGTCAACCCATTCACGCCTTTGATATCAGAAACATAAAAGGCAATAGGATTATTGTGGATAAGGCTATAGATGGTGAAAAATTCATTAGTCTTGACGGGATTGAAAGGTCCCTTACAGGGGATATGTTGATGATAAAAGACGGTGAAAGATCGGTAGCTATCGCCGGGATAATGGGGGGAATGAATTCTGAAATTGTTGATGACACAGAGACTATAGTGATTGAATCGGCAAACTTTTCTGCTGACAGTGTGCGGGCAACTTCTAAAAAACTGGGTCTGAGAACTGAAGCCTCCTCCAGGTTCGAAAAAGGATTGGATTCGGAGTTGGCAAAGCTGGCGGCGGATAGGGTATGCCATTTGATAGAGCAATTGGGGGCTGGAATAGTAGCCGGGGGTTCTGTAGAGGCCTATCCCATAAAGGCTGAAAAGGTCAATGTTGATGTGCGAATAGATAGGGTCAACCATGTTTTGGGGACAAATCTCTCCCGGGATATGATTAATGATATCCTAAAGAGTCTAGAGATGAAAACAGAATTTTTCGAGGGGAAAATTCGGGTATGGCCCCCTAGTGTTAGGCAAGACCTGAAAGAGGAAATTGATTTAATAGAGGAAGTTGCTAGAATATATGGTTACGACCGATTGCCCACAAGCTTGCCCAAGGGCAATAGCAGGGCTATAAAGACTGATCTGCAAGAACTGAGGGATATAACAAAAAATTCCCTAACAGGTATGGGTTATAATGAAATACAAAACTATTCCTTTGAGTCACCCAAAGGGGCGGATAGGATAAAACTGGCTGTTGATAGCCGGGACAGGGATTTCATAAGACTTCTAAATCCCTTGGGTGAGGACAACAGTGTCATGAGGACCACATTGATAGCTGGGATGATGGATACCCTTGAAAGAAATTTCAGCAGAAATATTTTGGAAGTTAGGGCTTTTGAATTAGGCAATGTCTTTATCAATATATTTGATAGCCAGGGCCTTCCCAAAGAACAAGAAAACCTTTGCTTAGCTTGCTATGGAAAGGATGAAAGCTTTTTTACCCTTAAGGGACTTGTAAATGAACTCTTTAAAAAAATAGGTTTAACAGGGGTAGAATACAGGTTAGAAACAAGCCTGACAAGTTATCATCCAAGGAGATGCGCTGTAATTAAAAAAGGGGAGAGATTTCTTGGGATCATAGGAGAGCTTCATCCTGATGTTCTTGAAAACTACGATATTAATGTAAAGGCCTGGGCCTGTGAGCTTAATTTCAGCCAAATCGCCAAAGAATCAAGCATGGAGAAATACTATAGGCCACTAGCTAAATACCCCTCTACAGCCAGGGATATTTCCTTATTGACAGATGATGAAATAACGGTAGATTCAATCCTAAAGGAGATTAATGACCAGGGAAAAGCCTTGCTTGAAAAAGTGGAACTGTTTGATATTTA
>CAZMMB010000302.1:0-2000 GCA_964567325.1 uncultured Oscillospiraceae bacterium | reverse complement strand
CCAACATGAATTTGTTTTTTGCGCTTTAGAAAGTTCATTATTTGAATAATAACATTGTTTGAGGAAAGGTGGGTCGTTATAGTTAATACCACAGGGTATTAGGATAGCATTTTCAGTCAATTTATTGATTAACCGCTGAATATTAGCCAAGTAGCGATATGCATCTACTCCACTTTTACTTTGCAGAAACATTAAGAATTGGTTTAATGAAAATGGACCAATTTCTTTCCCTTCAGGCGTAATGCCAAGCACTTCACAGTTTGTCAGGTAATTGGTCGGACTAAAAAATTAATTAAATTGATTGCTAGTAATTCCAATTCATTTTCTTTTAAAGGACCTAACAACGAATATCTTTCATTACTATTTCCCATGTTCCACCTCTTTAGCATACATGCTTAATGTAAACTTCATAGCTTATAATAAACACTGGATGGTCTCTTTCATGCCTTGTTCAAAGGTGTATGCCGGTGCTCAGTCCAGCTGGCTGATAATCTTAGTGTTATTCGATGCGATTCCCCTATTACGACGACACCACATTAAGAAAATATCGGCTTCCATGATTTTTCATAAAAATATACATAGCCAAGTTTAATGAGCATCTAGCGCCGTAACAAACATGTATTCGCTGTTTATTTATTTATCTCCTGCGTCAATTTATCTATCTCGTTATCCGATAGACCTGTAAGTTCTGCTACTAATATTTTGTCCAAGCCTTTTTTCAAAGCATTTTTTGCTATTACTAATCTTTCCTCTTCTTTGCCTTCTTCTCTGCCTTCTTCTTTGCCTTCTTTTCGTTCTTGTTTCAACCTGCTTCGCTCATCCATCAGCCAGGCTTGCCTGGCCTCATATTGCAATCTCAACTTATCGTCAGCACTCATCTTTTTCAAATCTTCATATGCGCCATTAAGCTCGTTATCACTTCTTGCAAGCATTTCCAACTCCTCCTTACTTTTTGATGCTAAGAATCTCAACCATCTCATCAAGGAAACCTTTACATTTTCAATCCCTTTTCCTTTGCGAAGTTTTTCTAAGTCAATAAAATGTACCTCTAAAATATCCGTCAATCGCCTACCTGTTGAATCCTCAACCGCCGTAAGTTCCAATCCAGCTGAAACTGGGGAACTCTGGCGTAAGTCCTACCATCATTTATTTCATAAATGGGTTAGGTGCTTTAATGATATAACGAATGTACATTTTCTGCTAGAGCAAAATTATAATTGAAGCCCTAGCCCAATTTGTGAAGCAAATTGTTGGCAGGTCTCATGCGAGAATTCCCCGGCTTTAGCCGGTCAGGAATTTACCGCCAAAATGTTTATCGCTACACATCTTTTCAACTCATCATATTCCTAACCCTCTGTAATCTGCTGCGAATACATTTTTGCCCAATAATAGAGAGACCTTTCGGGCATTAAACTATAATTGAGAACCTGCATCTCAATGTTAATCTGGCGTCCATCCTTTAGTTCGGCTTTAATGTCTAATTTCCCATACTTGTCATCTTTAAAGTCTTTAGACAGCTCGGGATTTAGTATAGATATATCATCTAATTCTTCTATTGGTATTTCTAGGATTCCCACAAGAAGTGATTTCAACCTTTCGGTACGTTTTGGATTCCCAAATAATAATTTGAACGCAAAGTCCACAAAACCGGGCGCATTAGAAATTGATTGTCTGTGTTATCGGTCCCATATTTAGACTTTTCCTCAGCCACAAACGTATAATAATTTTCACCTAATAATTCCTCTAAAACTGTATTCATAGTATTACCGCCTTCCCATGGTTCGTTTAATTTTAAATTAAATCATAATGATATATATGTAATTACTTAGGGTCTGCTGAGCAACTTAGGTTATATACAAAATCAAAAATATATTACACAGCTATCGGCAGACCCTTTTCTTTCTTTTCGTAGAAAAATATCATATTTTCCCATATTTGAAAAATTGGCAATAAAAAGACGCGCAGTCGTCTTTCTATATTCATCACTAAAAATACTAAGT
>CAZMMB010000301.1:0-2000 GCA_964567325.1 uncultured Oscillospiraceae bacterium | reverse complement strand
CCTGCGGCCTCATGCTTGTGACGCATGCGCTCTAACCAACTGAGACTATGCCCCCTCGTTATAGAAACCATTATAGTCCTTGGGTTATTTGTATGTCAATGGAAACTTTGCTTGGGTTATAGCTAAGATTACCTTGCAGTTACTATTCACACCCCATATGCCAGGTATGAACAGTAAGACCTGGCAATAATAAATTAGGCCTGTCGTATTGTTTGTCAAATACAATTTAAAAATTCAGGAAACTTGGTAATATAAGGTAACCGCCTAAAATCCCTGCCTTGTGGCTAGGGCGAGTTTACGTGCCACCATGCGGCCGGCTATCATTTACAAAATCCTGTTTCACCGGTACAATAACAATATAAGATATACGGTTAATTATATTGGAGACTGATTTATGGACCATCTGATTTTTCATGTAGATGTGAATAGTGCCTACCTTTCTTGGGAGGCTGCAAAGCGTGTTTCTCAGGGTGAGGAGGATATCCGGCTAATCCCTTCGGCAATCGGTGGTGATAGAGAAAAGAGGACCGGTGTTATATTGGCAAAATCTATCCCTGCCAAGAAATTTAATGTGAGAACGGGAGAGCCGGTCGCCATGGCTTTAAAAAAATGCCCCAACCTATTCCTTGCAAGGCCTGATTTTTATTTATATGAAGAAAACTCCAAGGCTTTTATGGACATATGCAGAAGGTATACGCCTATTGTAGAAAAGTATTCTATTGATGAATGTTTTCTTGACATGAGCCGAATGAAAAGGCTTTCGGCTGATCCTATTGATCTGGCGTCAAGTATAAAAAACGAGATATTGGATACTTTGGGGTTTACGGTCAATATAGGGGTGAGTACAAATAAAATACTAGCCAAGATGGCCAGTGATTTTCAAAAACCTAATATGGTGCACACATTATTTCCCGAAGAGATTGAATGTAAGCTATGGCCTCTACCCGTAGGATTTCTATTTTCAGTAGGCCGAACAACAGAGTTACGTTTGAAAAAAATACATATCCATACCGTCGGTGACTTAGCCAAGACCAATATAACCACTATACAAAGGATAGTGGGAGATAAGATGGGTAGGCAGATTCATGATTTTGCAAATGGCATTGATAATTCCCCTGTGCTCGCCGAGCCTGAGGAGGCCAAAGGCTATAGTTGCTCTACCACTTTAGATAGGGATATCAAAAAATCGGAAGAGGCCTATAAAGTTTTATTAGCCCTTGCTGATGGTGCTGCGTCTAGGATGCGGGCTGATAAGGTAAAAGCCTTTTGTATTTCAGTTACGGTAAGGAGTCATGATTTTAAAAATAGGTCACACCAGGTTAATATAAATGAAGCGACCGATATTACCGCAGAGATATTTAAAATTTGTAAAGAGTTATTTGATGAAATGTGGGACAAAACCCCGATTCGTCTTTTAGGTGTGTCGCTTTCAAAGCTTACAAAAGAAGACAATCTTCAACAGACATTTTTACCCAATAAGGAAAGAGATCGTTTAAGGGAATTGGACAAAGTTGTCGATACTATAAGATATAAGTTTGGTTCCGAAAAAATATCCTGGGGATCAACCTTACAATCAACAGAGGTTGGAAAAAAGTATAAAGCGCAGATTGACCAGGGAATGAAAAAAGGTTGATCAGATTGTAACTATTTTCCACACTTTTTCCACAGTTACAGGTCCTTTCTCCACCATATCACACCATAGAGCAAGAATACAATAAAATGTTTCCGAAAAATTAAGGACCCTGTAAGCTAGCATCCCCAAAGCTTACAGAGTCCTTTTCCATGGTGGAGATAAGGAGGATCGAACTCCTGACCTCTTGACTGCCAGTCAAGCGCTCTCCCAGCTGAGCTATATCCCCGAAAATTGCACTCTTACATAATAGCACACTTAAGCAGAGGAATTCAATCCCTAATTTTTTCTAGGGCTGATTTTCAGATCATTCGCCAAATAATTGCGTGCAGTGTGCAAGTTTCTCATGGGGTGGTCAAATAACTGCGTG
>CAZMMB010000300.1:0-2005 GCA_964567325.1 uncultured Oscillospiraceae bacterium | reverse complement strand
CAATAAAAAATATGAAAAGGGAAGTAGGAAGTTGGCATGGATGACTAGGGATAATCAGGTCCTAGATTCCTTTAGAGCCGATCCCCTATGCAACTTTATTTTAACGGTAGCTGCTTTCAGAGACTTGATGAACCTGCTTATCCATGTATCAAGGCAGGATTGGCCAGGTGAAGTGGCTACTGATTTGCCTATAATTCTATTGTCGGGGGATATGGATCCGGTGGGAGACTATGGTGAAGGAACGAGGCAGGTGTTCAAACAACTGCAACTTGCCGGGGTAAAAGATTTATCCCTAAGGTTATATCCCGAGTTCAGGCATGAATTATTAAATGAACCGGGGAAAGAGAAAGTATATAGAGATATATTAAACTGGATCAATAAACATAAATAACAAGCATAACAAGCTCCCTCCTTGAATAAAGTGAAGTAAGATTTCATAAAGGAGGGAGTTTTATTGTGAGCAGAATTGGACTTAAGAATAGGATTGGCAGATTCAATGGCAAGAAGGTGCTGTTGACAGCAATTATAGCTGCTCTGGTCGTGGGAGCAGTCTTTGGCGGAACCCGCCTGTTAAAAGGCAATAAAGATGTGGATTTTCGTGTATTGAGCGAGTCGGAAATACCACAGCAGATAGCCAGCCAAGTGATACCAGAATATAGACAGCTGGAAAGGGCTCTAGCTAGCGTGGTAGATGGAAAAGTATATGTAGTGGCAACGCGGGGAGAAAAACCCACCTCTGGCTATGAAATTGAGATTGCTAAAATGGCCCTAGAGAAGAATGGTGATAACAGTATTCTAGTGGTCTTTGTCAAGTTCAGAGACCCGCAGCCGGGCATGTCCTTGACCCAGGCATTGACTTATCCCTTGCTAGTTGCTGAAACCAGTCTGCAAGACCTTCCGGATCAGATACAGTTGAGGGTTCAATACATAGATTGAAAATGTAGCAGGGCAATGGCATAAAAGGGAAAAAACCTATATTCATTATGTTTTGGGTAATTGCAGATAATTTCCCACCACATTGAAATATTGCTCACTTCGATGCTTAATAAGCATCTTTAGCCTTTTATGCAATTGGCCTGAAAATATAGCACCTCCTATTGACATTAACAGGAACTAATGGCAATATATTGCTAGGAGGTGTCTGCATTTATGGGAATGAACAGGTTGAAAATAGGGGTTGTCGGCTTAACACCTGGTGCCGGTGCCGGATTTATAGCTGTCAATTTAGCAGCAGCTTTTAGTAAAGAAGAGTTTTGGCGACCTGCTCTTTTAGAGCTGGCCGGCAATAGGCTTTATGACGGCTTGGCTATGGACAAGCATTTTGCCACTAGAGATTACTATGATTTCCATGGGGCACTTTTGCAAAATCAAAATTTCAGGGGAATCTGCAATGAGCTGGATGGGGTAAATTGGGTCCTAAATCTTCCTAGGGACACTAGTAAAACATTGGATTTGATGAGGATGATTCGACTTATAAATAACGTTGCCGGAAATGTGGTTATAAGTAAAATATCGGATTTAGAAGAGGATGATTTATGGGAAGTCCTTCAAGATATGGATCAGGTCTTAGTTGTAATTGACCCTCTTCCATCTATGCTACTAAGTGGTTATAAGTTTTTTTGCTCACTTCGCACTTCTAAGCTTTCTGTGACTTATGTTGTCAATAAAATGAATGGGGGAGTCAGCCGTAGGGACCTTTTGGGATATTTGCGACTTAAAAGAATCCATTATGTCCCCTTGGTTGAACCGTCACTAATCTATGGGGCAGAATACAGCTGTAAATTCTACATGGATATAGAGAGAATCAGGATGGTCATTGAGGATCCGATTAGGAAAATTCTTGACCAGGTAATTAGGGCTGCAGAAGGGATTGCTTGAAACAAAAAAGCCGGTATTACTTGAATATTCTCACAGCAGAGTCACAGCCACATACGATAGCCAAGGCTAATCATATGTGGCTATTAGTGGGCTTGCAAAAAGATGCAGTTAGTTTCGCAACTAACCC
>CAZMMB010000299.1:0-2007 GCA_964567325.1 uncultured Oscillospiraceae bacterium | reverse complement strand
CTTTTGCCCGTAGCTGGCATGGACTTTCAACCACAGACCCGGACAATTCCATTATCCGACTATATCTTCGATAAACTAGCACCTGCAAATGTAAGTATGTAGACCCGTCTGGCCCCTGCCTCCTTCAGCTGGAGTGCGCAGGCGTCTGCAGTACTTCCTGTGGTAATTATATCATCTACCAATAAAATATCTTTATCATATATAGTATTTTGTACCCATTCTGCCACTGTAAAAACACCTCTTACATTTTCTTTGCGCATTTTCCCCTTAAGATTGCTCATGGGCGGAGTATCTTTGGTGCGGATTAACAGATGTGGATAAATGGGCACCTCCATCCGCTTCGACAGCTCTATAGCTAGCAGGGCCGCCTGATTATATCCTCTCCTTCGCTCTTTTCTTTTATACATGGGAACTGGGACTACCGCATCAAAGGCCATTCCACTTACCTCAACCCTCTCATACATCAATTCCCCTAAATAAGAGGCTATATAACTCTTATCCTTGTACTTTAAATCATGTATCAAGGCCTTTTCAACAAGGCCATAACCGGCGCATACGTATTGACCTTCACAGCACAAGGCCCTAAGGTCCTCTTTTGTTTCCTCTCTTGCTGAAAACCAATGTATCATTCTTATACAGCTAGGACATAAGGAATATGGATAGTGCGAATCTATAGGTTTTTTGCAGCATAGGCAATAAATATTGGCTGGATATACCAGGTCTAAAACCATGGCGGCAAACCTTCTAATCACGGTAGAAACTCCATCAGCTTAGCCTTTAAACCAGAGTACCTTTCAGTGATGCTGTTGTTGTCAACCATAGCCCTCATTTTGGCCTCTGAGCCCACTAATATTACAGCATCCCTAGCCCTAGTTACCGCAGTATAGAGCAGGTTCCTCGTGGCTAGAATTGGGGGAAACCAGGAAATAGGCATGATAACAACCGGAAACTCACTACCCTGGCTCTTGTGAACTGTGACGGCATAGGCCAGTTCAATCTCGTCAAAATTAGCCACATCATAGGTTACAAATTTGTTGTCCTCATAGACCACTGTTATTTCGTTAAATTCATTATCTATTCCATGTATAAAGCCACAATCCCCATTAAACACCCCCTGGCCGTCGCTGAAATCATCAAATCGTTTCCATTCCAACTGATAATTATTCTTAATCTGCATCACCTTATCTCCCTCCCGAAAAATCCGATCACCCAAACGCTTTTCTTTCAGTTGGGAAGTGGGTGGATTCATAATCTGCTGGAGCTCCTTGTTAAGGTTGTTGCAGCCTAATAGACCCCTCCGGATGGGGGTAAGAACCTGGAGGTCTTTGGCTGGATCACAGTTGCCAAAATAATTTGGCAGCCGCCTTATGCACAAATCCTTTATTGTAGCCAGCATCTCTTTTTCCCCCTTTCTTTGTAGGAAAAAGAAATCCTTATCCTTTTCATTGCTATAAGGGGGGTCCCCTTTGTTGATCCTATGAGCGTTGACCACTATTAGGCTTTCCTTGGCTTGCCTGAAAATTTCTGTTAGCTTTATCGAGGAGATTATCTCACTATCAATAATATCCCTTAAAACATTTCCCGCCCCTACAGAGGGCAGTTGGTCGGCATCACCTACAATGATCAACCTAGTCCCTCCCCCTATAGCATCTAAAAGCCCTTTCATGAGAAGTATGTCTATCATGGAAGCCTCATCTATTATTATGGCATCATACTGAAGGGGAGATTCTTCATTTTTCCCAAATCGCATGCTATCATCCCCTTCAGAATAATAGTATTCCAAAAGCCTATGAATAGTGGAAGCATCATGGCCTGATGTCTCTGTAATTCTCTTTGCCGCCCTCCCCGTGGGGGCTGCAATAGCAGTAGTTAGGCCACTATTATGTAGGATTGCAATAATTGCATTTATTATGGTCGTCTTTCCAGTCCCCGGCCCTCCTGTAATGACAACAACCCCACAATCCAAGGATAGTTCTATAGCCTGCTTTTGGTTTTCTGAAAATCTTA
>CAZMMB010000298.1:0-2036 GCA_964567325.1 uncultured Oscillospiraceae bacterium | reverse complement strand
GGAAGGATTAAGATCGCGGTTGATTCTCCAAATTCACGACGAGTTGATTATTCAGGCCCACAAGGATGAACTGGATCAGGTGAAGAAGATTTTAAAAGAGAACATGGAAAATGCCGTCTCATTGAAGGTACCCCTATTCGTGGAATTGAACACAGGTGAAAATTGGTACCATCTCAAATAAGACTATGAAAGGCAGAGTTGCTATGTTAATTGGTCTCACTGGAGGAATAGGGGCTGGTAAATCTACAGTTTCCAACTATCTTATTGAGAAAGGATATCCGGTACTAGATGCGGATAAGGTTGCCCGAGAGATTGTAGAACCGGGAACAGAAACCTTAAAAAAACTAGCTGATGTCTTCGGAAAGGACATTATTAATTTGGATGGAAGTTTAAATCGGGCTGGGTTGGCGAAAATTGTGTTCTCAGACCCTGAAAAAAAGGAAAGGCTCGATGAAATCATGCACGACAAAGTTATTGAGATTTTGCTAAGCCGGGCTAAAAAAATTATACAACCAATAGTATTCATAGATGTACCTTTGTTATATGAGTCGGGCATGGATAAATATGTGGACCAGGTGTGGCTTGTGGATGCCCATGAGGAGATTCGTATAGAAAGGGTGGTAGACAGGGATGGCAGCAAAAGATCCGATGTTGAAAAGAGAATGTTTTTTCAAATGGATAGCGAGGAGAAGATTTCCAAGTCTCATGTTGTACTAGATAATAGCAAGGATAAAGAATACCTGTACACCCAGATTAATGATGCCATTAACAGCATAAGAGAGAATAATTCATGAAAAGAAAAATCTGTTTAACAGCAATTGTGATGCTAATTCTATGTATATTTTCTACAGGTTGCAACAGTGATGTAGATTTCCCGGGAAATGATGAGGGGAAAAAGGTAGAATTAGTCAATTCCTTTGAGATTTCTATCCCTATGGAAAAAATAAGAACTTTGAATCCTGTCCTTTCTAACGATGAGGATGCCTATTATATTAACAGGCTGATATATCAAGGTCTCTTTGAACAGAATAAAAATCTTGAGGTATTTTCTACACTAGTCGAAAACTATGAATATTTAGACGGTGTAACCTTAGTGCTATATCTACTCGAGGGTGTAACTTGGCAGGATGCTGAAGCCTTTGCCAGGAAAGATGTGAAATTTAGTATAGATGCCTACAAGAGTGTAGCTTCGGACAAGCAAGGTGTCTATGCCAATTATATATCATCGATAAGGTCTGCAAAAGTCCTTGACCCTTATACAGTCGAAATAAAATTCATGGATGAAAATAACGCCTGCCTTGAAAATCTTACCTTTCCAATACTTCCTTCTCACAAATATAAGAGACCGGCGGACCTGGCAAGGGCAGAGAACAATTTTAAGCCCTTGGGGACAGGCCCCTATATGATAGATAGATTTGAGGAGGGGGGGGGACAGATTGTTCTTTCCGGAAACCCCAACTATCTGGGAGGGAGTCCTGGCAATGTTCTTATTTTTAACATGATGCCTAAAAAGGAAGATGCTCTCAATTTGTTTGATATGGGTGAGGCAAGTCTAACTTATTTAAAAAACATCGACAGGGATACCTTGATTGAAAATAAAACTATAAATATAATACCCTTTATTTCCAACGAAGTTGAGATCTTAGCCTTTAACTTCAACCACGGTGCCTTGCAAAATCCGGACGTACGTTATGCACTTGCCCATGCCATAGACAGTCAAAGTGTTTTAGAAACCTGCTATTTCAACAGCGGTGTAATAAATGGCAGCATATATTTCCCTAATTACTTAGGTGACGAAAATACGGGTGATCCATACACCTACGATGTAAATGTAGCAAAATCGCTTCTGAGTGCTGCGGGATTTGAAGGCTTATCCCTAAATTTAGTTTTCAACGGCGATAACCTTTCGAGAAATCTGTCAGCCCAATTGATTAAATCCAATTTGGAAAAGATAGGTGTTTCAGTTAACTTGAGAGCCCTAAACGAGGATGACTATATAGTAAGTTTAGAGAAGGGTGATTTTGACATATATCTTG
>CAZMMB010000297.1:0-2086 GCA_964567325.1 uncultured Oscillospiraceae bacterium | reverse complement strand
TAATGATAAGGGCAAGCCTACCAACAGCGAATTTATAGCAATTATTGCGGACAAACTCCGCCTAGAAAGAAAAGTGAGCTAAGGGTATCATTCATAAAGGTTTTTCTTTGACAGCGAGAAATTACAAAATTCTTGCTGTCTCTTTTTTATAATATAATTGAAACCCTGTTCTGCAGGTGTCTTTTTCGGAAATATCAACTATGGAGATTGCAATGAAAAACTATTCCAACATATTCTTTCTACCTTTTATCCTGATAATATTACTTACCCTCTTGGCCGGTTTTACTAATAATTCGGAGTATATTTTAATAGAAAAGCTATTAAAAGAACGGACAGATATCCTGCATAAGGTTTATTTTAAACAAATTGATATTGAAACAGGGGAGAAGTTGCTTTATGAAATTGAAACTCCGCCAATATTGACCTGGGATATAAAGGAAATGCGAAAATATGAAGATACAGATATGGATTCAGTTAGGGACATGGAGTTATTAGCTTTAAATAAAGTTTCTGATCTTTACGGTTTAAAATCTTATTTAGCTGATATACTTTGGCATATGCAGGGACCGGAAGGCAGGTATATTCAGTCAATAGATTACAACATTGTAGTAAAAAGTGGGAAGACAGGATATAAGTTATCTGAGTTCAATGCAATATCCCCTTGAACATCCAGTTGATTCGGTAATTTTTTAACAATTAATTTTATTCTTTTGGTTTATCTTTTTTAAAAGCGTGGTATAATAATTTGGTGTAATAAGAGTAACAAAAATCATATTAGACAAGGGGGATTGACCTTTGCGAGAAGTTTATTTAGATTATTCGGCTACTACGCCGGTTAAAGAAGAAGTACTTGAAGAAATGATGCCATATTTCACTGAGAAGTTTGGTAACCCTTCCAGTCTATATGCAAAAGGCCTAGAAGCAAAAGAAGCCTTGGTGCTAGCCAGATCAAGGGTGGCTAAGCTGATAGGGGCTGATGAAAGAGAAATTTTTTTCACTTCTGGAGGTACGGAAGCAGATAACTGGGCTGTAATAGGGGCAGCTAAATCCAGTAGGAAAAAGGGTAACCATATCATAACAACTAAAGTAGAGCATCATGCACTTCTCCATACTTGCAAGGATTTGGAAAAAGAAGGCTTTGAGGTAACTTATCTGGATGTAGATAAGGGGGGCCTGATATCTTTAGACCAGTTGAAAGATGCAATAACTGATAATACCATACTCATTAGCATTATGTTTGCTAATAACGAGGTTGGTACAATTCAACCGGTAAAAGAAATCGGCACAATAGCTAGGGAAAAAGGAATTCTATTTCACAGCGATGGGGTTCAGGCCCTAGCTAACACGAAAATAGATGTAAAAGAATTGGGTATAGATATGCTCTCAATATCGGCCCATAAAATTTACGGACCGAAAGGTGTAGGGGCCCTATATATTAGAAAGGGCCTAACCATAAACAATTTAATGCACGGAGGGGCCCAAGAATATAAAAAAAGGGCAGGTACGGAAAACTTAACAGGCATTGTCGGTTTCGGCAAGGCTTGTGAGTTGGCGGCCCTTAACCTGGACTCACATATAGAAAATGTGCGTAAACTAAGGGACTATTTCCTAGCCGAAATAATGAAAAATATAGCCGACGTAGATGTTAATGGAGATATGACCAATCGGCTACCAGGCAACATAAATCTGATTTTCAACTATATCGAAGGTGAGGCCATGATACTGTATATGGACATGAAGGGTATATATGCATCAACAGGATCTGCCTGTTCCTCCGGGAGTTTTGCCGCCTCTCATGTATTAGGGGCCATGGGGCTGCCACTGGAAAAAGCCTATAGTTCAATTCGTTTTACAATTGGTGATTTCACCACAAAAGATGACATCGATTATGTTGTTGGGGAAATTAAAATCATAGTAGAAAAACTTAGAAAAATTTCACCTTTTAATAAGGACCGCATAATGAATTCTGCACAAAGATGTAGCTGAATTCATTTTCAGGAAAGGATATAAGCAATGAACATATATAACGAAAAAGTAATGGAGCATTTCACTAATCCTAAGAATGTCGGTGTAATAGAAAATGCTG
>CAZMMB010000296.1:0-2115 GCA_964567325.1 uncultured Oscillospiraceae bacterium | reverse complement strand
TAACGCTCCATCAGGGCAACGTCCATGTCGCGAAGCGGCACATCGCGCTGTTCTGCAAAATTACAGAAACTCGTCAGCGCACTCTGATAAGTTTCCGATGTTCTCTCCCGTCCTTCCTGTCGCAACGATATGATGATTTGCTGCATAAAGGGCCTCACACATTCTCCGTCTGATTCCTTCAAACGGAAACCGCCATCCATCAATTTGAGCATAGATACTATTTCCTCACCAAGCTCTTCTTTTGTAATAGCACCTATTTCATATAGCTCCATAGCACAAGCAATGGTAGCACCCATGGTTATAGGGTCAAATCCTACTAAATTACAAACATGGTTAGCCTTGTCTATAGCATTCATATCATTTACACCACATGAAGCACCATAGGACCATCCAGCCTCATATTCTGGTCCTGCAACTATACCTTTATATTTTCCATCAGGAATTCTTATAACTCTTCCACAACCAATCGGACAAGCAAAACAAGCTTTATTCCTAATTAAATAATTATCAGTTAAGAATTCTCCACTTATTTTATCTCCATCTTCAAACCATGATGTTTGCCAATTTCTAGTTGGCAAGGAATGAGTTTCATTTAGTATATTCATCAACACTTGGGTTCCATAGGTGGCTAGACCTCCACCTTTTCCTGTAACAGGATGCTCTAATAATTTATTTCTAGCATCTATTACGGACATCATAAATTCATGCTTATTTGCTACGTTTATGTCATTTGTACCTCTTACCACAACAGCCTTAAGATTCTTAGAACCCATAACAGCACCAAGACCAGATCTTCCAGCAGCTCGGTCTTTATCATTCATAATAGTTGCAAATAAAACTTGTTTTTCACCTGCCGGGCCTATACAAGCTACTCTAGCATCTTCTTCATTTTCAAGTAAAAGGGTATCCGTTGTTTCAAATACGTCTTTACCCCATAGATGTTCTGCGCTTTTTAATTCAATTTTGTCATCATAAATATTCAAGTAAACTGGAGTTTCTGATTTGCCTTCGAATATAATACCATCATATCCAGCATATTTTAGTTCAGGTCCAAAATGACCTCCTGAATTTGATGCGCCTATAGTTCCTGTTAAAGGAGCCTTTGCTATAACATTAAATCTTCCAGCACAAGTAGCAAATGTTCCTGTCATAGGCCCTGCCATGAAAATCAGCTTGTTATCTGGGCTTAATGGATCGATTGTAGGGTCTATTTCATCATAAAGATACTTTGAGCCTAAACCTCTTCCACCAAGATACAGATTAGCATCTTCCATATTTAATTTTTCGGTCTTAATTGTTTTGTCACTTAAATTTACTCTAATTAATTTTCCCATCCAGCCTTTCATTATTTGGCCACCTCCCCAAACACATCACTAAATAGACTGGCTATATTCTTTCTTTTATTTAGCGGACCGTCTAATTCTTTGTATTCTATTGCACCACTAGGACACAATTTTACACATTGAGGGAAACCATCGCACAAGTCACATTTTATAACTTGTTTTTGTCTGGAACTATAAGTCATGTTACCAAATGGGCAAGCGCTTACACACATTTTACATCCAATACACTTTTGGGCATCGACTTTTACTACACCTGTCTTTGAATCTTTTGTAATTGCATTTACAGTACAAACTGTCATACAGTGAGGATCTTCACATTGTAGACATGTCATAGGTACCTGTAATCCTGCTACGTCATAAGGCAATACTGAAATTGCAGAATCCTTTGGATTAAATGAATCATTTTTAATAAATGAGCAAGCAAGTTCACAGGTTCTACAGCCTGTACACTTGTCTGGAGAAATTACTATACCTTTAGTCAATTTACTCTCTGGAGACCATTACTGGCCCCAGATTCACCCCCTTTTATTTTTTTGATTGAAAAGGAAAAACATAAAATAAAAAAGACCATTATTCACCAAATCCGCGGTAAACAATAATCTCTTTGCACAATGGCAGGCATAAAAATTACTTTTTACACCCTATCGTTCATAAAGGCCCCTTAAGGTCAATGATGAATCGAGATCTATATTCTTTTTTATCATGCAATTTTATACTTATCCTCCGCCAATAGGAGGAAAAAGTGCTAAAACATCTCCTTCTTTCAATATAC
>CAZMMB010000295.1:0-2117 GCA_964567325.1 uncultured Oscillospiraceae bacterium | reverse complement strand
ACTATAAGTCAATCTCAAGTAAAACCGGCGTATGGTCCTGTCTACTGCCTGAATCAATCATCTCGGATTTAGTTACTTTATCTGCTATTCGATCGCTTACCAGCCAATAGTCAATCCTCCATCCTGAGTTGTTAATCTTACTTGTTTTTACACGCTGAGCCCACCAGCTGTATACATCTTTCACATCACCGTGAATATGGCGAAATGTGTCTGTAAACCCTTTAGCCAAAAGGTTTGTAAACCCTTCCCGCTCCTCATCTGTAAAGCCGGCTGAATTATGGTTGTTATCGGGATGGGCTAAGTCTATTTCTTTATGGGCAACATTGAAATCACCCGTCGCAATAACATATTTGTCTTTATCCAGTCTCTCTAAATAGTCCGAATATTTAAGGTCCCAAATCTGTCTATCTTTCAGGCGAACTAATCCATCCCCTGCATTAGGGGTATAGACTTGTGTCAGATAAAAGTCATCTAATTCTAATGTGATTATTCTTCCCTCATAATCCATAGTACCCGGGGCACCTATTACAGGATATGTAACCTGGGGCGTGAGCTTGTTTTTGTATAAGAACATTGTACCGGCATAGCCTTTGCGGGCAGGTTCCCTTGAACTATTCCAGCTGATTTGATAGCCCGGAAACATGTCTTCCAAAATTTCCAGATGTTTTTTCGTCGGGCCGGTGTTTGGTAACTTTGTTTCTTGCAAAGCAATCACTTCAGCTTCTAAATCTTTAATTGTGGTCAATACATTTCTAGACAGCAATGCCCGCTTTGAATCACCTGTTAAAGCTGCGTTTAATGAATCTATATTCCATGAAATAAGTTTCAAAATTCCCTCCTAAAATATTATTCTCCCGTCATCATCCAGAATTAAATCACAGGTAATGCGGATGGCGTATTCCACGGGAACTTGGCATTTGTCCCTGGCTCCATCATTAATAAATGCGCCTATATCAGACAGGTTATTCAAATCATAGGACCTGCCCATTATTTGATTGTGGATTTCCCCGCATTCAGTCGATCCCCAATGCTCTTTCATTTTCAGGGTAAATTCCGGAATGACATTCAGTTTATTAAGTACTTTCATAATTTCACTTGGGTCAAACTCCTTAACGGTTAAGTTTTCTCCATAGAGATAGCCAAGAAAGTGAATAGGTCCTTGGATTGCACCACATGCGCCTCCTAGGCCACCGAGACCCCAAGTCTTGCTATTGGCTTTAAGTATAGCATCTTTTTCCATTAGGCTTATGCCTAGATCGTCTCCAAATTCCGCCAGCAGACCTGCTAGCGTACTTTGACCTCAATTGAACGAGTTTTCAAAAGCCTTGTAACCTGCCATAAGGGCCCTCTCAGTTCTTTCTTCCTTCAGGGTCATTTGAAAATCCTCCTTTGTAAAAATAATAATAACTCATCAAGCGATATAGGCTTAGAATATGTCGTAGCCTACAACCTCGTACTCTTTAGAGTAGGTTAATAGACCATTTATACGGTGCGAACACATTAAATCAATTGTATTAACACTTGTTTCAAAGGGTGCTTCTAGCAAGGAAAGGCTGTTAGGAACTGAATCCAATTTCATCCTTCTAGCCAAGGTGATATGGGGAGAGAACCTTCGGTTGTCTGTCCTAAATCCCTCATCGGCTAATGCCTTGGTTAATTTGTCATGCAATTGAATCAGGGCCTGGCTTTGATCGATGCCCAACCAATAAATAAATTCATCACCACGAGGGAAATTTCCTACATGGCTGAACAGCAGTTGGAATTTTCTAAAGGTTAGCTTATCCATAATGCTTTTGACTCCCGCTAACCGATCGGCCCCTACTTCTCCTAAAAAAGCTAAGGTTAGGTGGAGGTTTTCCTGTCGCGGAAAACTTCCCTTGCCAAATTGACGAAGCCGATGTTGCACATTTGCTATAGCCTTTAAGATTTCAGTATCAAAGTTAATTGCAATAAATAATCTCATTATAGATCCTTTGCCCCTACTTGGCCGCTCCTCCTGGCCCCTTGCTTGGTCCCTCCTTGGCCCCTTGTTGGTCCCTCCATGGGCCACTGTTGGCACACGCTTGGCCCCTTGTTGGTCCCTCCATGGGCCACTGTTGGCACACGCTTGGCCCCTT
>CAZMMB010000294.1:0-2120 GCA_964567325.1 uncultured Oscillospiraceae bacterium | reverse complement strand
ATGGATTTTATGTAGCTTGTTACGCTTGTGATTATTCCACGCTATGAGGTCCAGAAGCATTCTATTTTGGGTCCCTCAGTTCACGTTATAGATCCACTTATTATTTTAAAGGGATCCGGTTGTTTTCACAAAGGACTTTATGTCGCGAAAGCCGCTTTACAGCGGGCTAGAGCATGGTAGCCTTTCGCAAAGCCGCCAAATTCCAATCTTGTTGGTATAAGCGGCCTAAACCTATGTTAATCGGGGACCTGCTGTAAAGTAGATTGTGGAACAAATCGTGGCTTTAAAAGCGCAAGTGTGTTGATTGTGCCCAGGTGGATCTCAATTGAGTATCGGTAGATTCTAATCCGTGAAATAATCACCCCTAAGGCAAGGGCGGAAACAACCTCCTAAAATGTAAGATATATGCTATAATTATTAGCAAGTTATATTTGTGAGGTTAGGATTGCCAATGTAAACATTAGGCTTGTCGCTAATCTTTTGACACCTGCCACTTATAGAGTTTGGTGAACAGAACTTGGTGAACAGAATTTGTTCTTTAATTACAGAGGACATGTGAGTTATAATTGGCTAAACATTGATTTATTACCGAATATGAGAGGAGTGTGGGATATGGATAAGAAAAAGTTTTCGAGACTTAAAGCATGCCCCCCTTGAATTTTTATTTACCTACTGCTGTTAGCAGTTTTTGGGATTAGTAAACTATTTAAGCTAATTTTTTAGGGGGGGGGGCAATTGTGCAAATATCCGAGTAATATTGGAAATAAAAGCAATGTATGCATATATATGGAGCCGAAACGCCGAAATATCGACTATAAATTGGGGTTATAACCAATAAAATCTATTGCGACTTCATGAAAAGTATGCACTACTCCAATTTTTGCACACATGGGAGTGCAGACGAAAAGTTGGACGCCCAGTCATTGGGATACCTCTCTAGAAGGGCCATGTATATGGATGATTTATGATGGGGCTTATCAAAGAGGCCAGGTAAGAAAGCTAAAATCATTAATACAGAGGGGCATACATTCCAAAACTAACAATGAACTAACACAAACCATGCGGTTGCAAAAAAAAATGAAGTAGATTGTTATTAAGGGCCAAAGCTGCGGAAATACACTATGAAAAAGAAGGGGATTGCTATTACAGACCATAAGGTTGTATAAACAACCATAAAAAAAGGGTTGCTATTAAAGATAGTGCACTTATAGAAAAATGTTATGAAAAATAAGAGGGTTGCTATGGAAAGGAGATCGTTGACACTTATCTTGGTTTTGTCCTTAATCTTGTCTCCGCCATTATTGCTTATTACCGCTTGCAATGAGGCAGAACAGGATAGGAACCCTATAACCGATACCGGAGACAGCAGTATTGATTCTGTCAAGAGACAGGATGAAGAGGGGCTTGTTGAGATAAGCGTTGATGATGGGCTAGCTAGCATTTATTTTAACCTGGACCGGTGGGACGAACTATATGGTATTTACGATGCTGACCCAGACTATTACAATGTGGAGGGAATGCAGGAAGGACCCTTTCCAATCTTAGTTGAATCAGGCTTAGTAAAGGATGCGGTCATAGGAAAAGTACAGCTTTTAGACTACAGCTGTTATGAATTCACTTTGCCAGTAGTTGTACTTTTGATGGATAATGGCAGCCTAGAATGGATATACGCGGACCCCTACATGACTGTTGATTATAGCTATCTGGGGGGAGAATATCAGGATTATGAAAACTTTTTATCCAATGGAAAAATTTCAAGGGTCGACGATTATACTCATTTCTTCTATGAATCCGACAAGGAAGGCATAGGTGATAAAAATATCTATGTGACCAATATAAATGGGGATGTATTTGACTTTTACTATCTGTGGATGGAGACAAAACTCTATGGGGGTACCTGGATCTGTGAACTTTGGCCCCCAACTGATTGGAGCGAGTATTCCTTAAACGCCTACATGATCTTTGAAGAAGATGGAAGCTTTTACTACGATATAGGGGAGGGGTTCCCATATGGGGAGGCAGAAATATATCTTGAAAACTGGGGTGGGACAGCGGAATTGGTAACAAGTTTAGATCAGGATTACCCCCTGGGGACACTTCTTTACGATATAGAAATCACT
>CAZMMB010000293.1:0-2142 GCA_964567325.1 uncultured Oscillospiraceae bacterium | reverse complement strand
ATCCGTTCAGCAGATCCTACTTGTCACCCATATCCAAAAACCCCTGCAATATCATGTCCTCCGCCTCACCTTCCGTAAGGCCTAGGGTCATTAGCTTAGTCAATTGCTCAGAAGCTATCCTTCCTATAGCGGCCTCATGGATAAGCTGTGCATCAGAATGGAATGCCCTAATCTCTGGAATAGCTGCCACCTGGGCTTGGTCCATAATGATGGAATCACATTGGATATGCCCTTTGCATATAGTATGCCCGTGCATGTCTAAGTGGAAAACTTGTTTTGATTTATCTTTTGCTACGGAACGGGATAGTATTTGTGCAGTTGAGTCAACCCCCATTAGTTTAACAGAAATGTTTGACTCCGCACTTTGGAATGATGTTGTAAGCAATTTCTCCGATACGACTAACCGGGCGTTTCCATGAAGAATTACCTCTGTGTCCCTGACAGTGTGATCGACTCCCTCTATCTGAATCATATCTATTTCCGCTATCCCATCTTCTTCGACTTCTATTATTGTTTTAGGGTTTAAAATCCTTTGGCTCCCGTCACCTTCACCGTAATGCTTTTCAACATACTTCATTTTTGCCCCTTTACGGACGATAAACTGATGGATTCCATCATGCTGGGCTTTTTCCCCGCTTGAATTGTGTATGCCACAACCAGCAACAATAGTCACGTCCGACTCGGCTCCAATGTCAAATGTGTTATACACCATATCATTCATTCCGTCGGAAAGTATTACTGGTATATAAGCGCTTTCCCCCACTGTACCGGCCTTTACAATAATATCTATGCCTGCTTTATCCTTCTTGGGCAGTATTTCAATATTTTCTGTTGAATTTCTACTAATCCCTTGCCCATTTCTCCTGATATTAAATGCACCCCTGGGTTCACCATGCATATCGGCAACTTTTTCTAATATCCTTTTATCTATCGCAGTCAGCATCTAGTTTTCCTCCTACCATAGGACAATTCTTCTTACATTTACAGTCTGATTCAAAATCATCTATATCTTTAAGGAACTTCTCATGATTTGTAATTTGGCTTACCTTGCCATCGGCAATAACAATCACCTGATCCGCCAACTTTAATATCTTAGTTTGGTGGGATATTATTATTACTGTCATATCCCTTTCCCTATTTAAATCTTCAAATGTCTCCGCAAGTCTTTGGAAACTCCAAAGATCTATCCCTGCCTCAGGTTCATCGAACACTGCAATGCGCAAATCCCTGGCCAAAATACCAGCTATTTCTATCCTTTTTAACTCACCACCCGAAAAGCTATCATTTATTTCCCTTTCGTAATAATCCTGAGAGCATAGGCCTACATCGTAAAGAAGCTCACAGTGGTCCATTTTACTAGTTTTTCCCGAGGATAGGGTCAAGAGGTCTTTAACCTTCAATCCCTTAAAACGAGGGGGATGTTGAAAGGCATAGCCTATCCCTAACCTAGCCCTGTCGGTTATACTTTTCCTGGTAATATCCATACCATCCAATAGGATTTCCCCACTAGTCGAAGTATATATTCCCATGATTATCTTGGCCAGAGATGACTTACCCCCACCGTTAGGCCCTGTTACCACATATATCTTATTTCTTTCCATAGTAAGATTTATATCTTTGAGTATTTCAATCTTTTCGCCTTCATCTTCCACAGTAAGACCAATATTTCTTAGTTCCAACATTATATTTACCGCCTTTAGATATTTACCACCCTTATAATGCATTTCCTACAACTGCTACTATCAATTATAGCTAGTTTAACCCCTTGACGCAATAGTTTTAGGCATTCCTTTGCCTCCTTGAGCTTTTAGGTCTTTTATTGTGACCATCATGGGCTTGCAAAAAAGATGGAGTTAGTTTTGCAACTAACCGGTTTGCAAAAAGAATCGCATATAATGAGCAAAATTTACACTTGTGTGTGAAAAAACCAGTCAAAATGTACACACAACTGTAAATTCTGTACATATTGTGTCATTTCAGGTGAAAAATCCACACAGGAACGTAAATTCTGTACATATTGTGTCATTTCAAGTGAAAATCCACACAGGAACGTAAATTCTGTACAAAATATGCGAAAGAAATATCTTAGGCCCACTAGCAAAACTAACTTCACCATTGCTAAGGGCAGTTAGCAATGAGGGC
>CAZMMB010000292.1:0-2152 GCA_964567325.1 uncultured Oscillospiraceae bacterium | reverse complement strand
GGCCACAACACTGTAAATACAGGCCTTTATGAATCGTTCAGCAAGCCCTATTTAGAATCCTAAATAAAACATGTAAAATCCAATGGCCAGGACCCCAAGACCCATAGCATATTTTAAAAACTTGCTAAAGAGTCCATATCTTCCACTAGATGTGACCTTGTTTACAAATCCCACCGAAGTCCCTGCAACTAAAACCAAGGCCGTATTGCCAGCAGAATAAAGAAGGAGCAACAAGATGCCCCAAGGGATATTACCACTCCTAGCGACAATCCCCAACAAAACCACCAACACCGGCGTAGCGCAGGGGGAGGAAAAGACCCCTCCCAAAATCCCTGTAATAAAAGCCCCTGCATATCCAGTCCTCGTGTTTTTATTAGTCAAATAGGTTGAAGGAATGAAATTAAATATTTCAAATATCTGCAGAGCCATCATTACCATTAGTATGCCTAGGGCAATATACCACCAATTTCCTGCTCCACCCATGATTTTTCCAAGTAAGGCCGCCCCTATACCTAAGGCAGTAAAGGTAAAGGCCATTCCAAAAGCAAAGGTAAGGGAAAGTCTGAAGGATTTTTTAGGATTGTCGCTACCGCCTCCACCTACATAGCCAATAACCAGGGGTATACTAGACAGCGAACAAGGGGTCACAGAAGTCAAAACACCTGCCAGCAAGGCTAATATAGGCGCCAATAAAAAGCCACCCTCAATCATCCTGGACAAGGTTTCTAACCAATTGTCAATCATTCTTCCACTCCCATTTCTACCAGAATCTCCAACAACTGGTCCTCCGTAAGGCCTCCCTCATGGGCGGTTAGCACATGCTCTTCTGTATCCCTTGTGGTGTATATCAGCATATTAGATGTTTGAGGATTTTTCGGATTAAATGGCCCTCCCTCTTTATCGAAAAAAAACTGTGTAGGGACTACCTTGACAGGATAATCACCCGCTATCTGTTGAAACTTATCAACATCAATATATTTAATTATAGCCTTCCCCTGCATATCCATATGGACCTTTTTAAGTGTGGGAGCCATTTGTCTGCAGGGTGGGCAGCTTTCAGACCCAAAATCTAATATAATCGGTAGCCCATGCTCTTTCAATTGTTCAAAGTCGAATTCCTTCGTTATGTCCAGTGCAAAATCTTCATGTAATATAATTAAATCATCACTTTCTCCTTGGCTCGACCCAAGACCCGGGTTTTTTGCCAAGTTCTTAACAAACCAAATTCCTGCAACTATTATCACTATTAAAAGCGGCACTAGAATTTTAGATAGGCTAGCTTTTTTTCCCGACCCTTGATTTGTATTTTCCATTCCTCTTCTCCCCCATACTATATATATTTGCCAACAAGTTCATGATGGCAAATTCTTTTCTTCATCTTATTTCGTTATACCCAATTTTAATGAAATCTACAACTAAAAGAAAATAAAGTTTGCCTCTAGCGCTTGTCTACAATCTCCAGCGGCAATCTGACCCTAACCTCCCTGCCTAAAAAAGGGAGGTCAATATAAGCCATACGTTTATGACGATCGATTTTTTTAATCATACCTTCATGCCCATCTAAGGGCCCCTCAGTAACAATGATATCATCCCCTACTATAAATCCTTTAGACATGGTCACATTGAAATTTTCATCGGTAAGAAGCTTAAACTTTTTAACTTCTTCCACTTTTAAGGGGGAAAAGGATTCGCCGGTCCGGAGTATTCTTTTAAACTTGGAAATCTTACAAAGGGCTACAGCCACCTCTTCGATATTATTGCTAACTATGAATAAATAACCAGGGAAAAGTGCCTCCTTAACAAGGGTAAATTTTCCCCCCTTCCTGTGATGCCGCTCTGACATAGGTACAAAGCAGTATTCATATAATTTTGCATCGAGAAAATCATTAATATCATTACATATATCATTTTCATAGCCCTTAAGGGTCTGTATAACATACCATTTGCCTTTGTCCATATCTAAATCACCTAAACTATTGGGAATTACCCTAGAAGTCCTATTTGTACAAATCCTTTAGCATTGAAAGCTCTTCTATGCGGTATAGCCTTAAAAAGACAAGGTATATTAGGACAGCGCAGATAACTGCAAGACCTAATGAAATGATTCTGGCAAGACCTAGATTATCATGCAAACCAATAAAAACCAGCCAGG
>CAZMMB010000291.1:0-2163 GCA_964567325.1 uncultured Oscillospiraceae bacterium | reverse complement strand
CTGCCCCAGATGTTAATAGTGAAATAAGGACCACAATTGCATAAATCCTTGTTTGTGGTCCTTACTTTATTCCAATTGCTAGGCTGCCCCAAATGTTAATAGTGGAAGAAGGACCACAATTGCATAAATCCTTGTTTGTGGTCCTTCTTTTCATACTAACTCCGGGTCACAGTGTGGGCAGGGCCTACAAATAAGGACTAGGATTTCCTGAATTTTTATTTATAGTCCTTATTCATTGCAGCCAGAATACAAATCTTAAACACTAAAAAATCAGGGCTGAATGATATAAAAGCAATTTTCCAGTCCTGATTTGATTATAAAAGGAATTTTGCTGTACTCATTACTAGATTGAATTTTTTATGAGGGAAAAACCGGTTGAAAGACCCCGAATTACATATCTAAAATCTCGCCCTCTGTGGAAATCGTAACTACCTGCCAAGGAATCATTTTGCCGCTCTTAATCAGCGCCTGCTTAACTGCATGTTCAATCCCACCACAACAAGGTACTTCCATTCTGACCACAGTAACATTTCTAATATTGTTCTCTCTTAGGATTGCAGTCAACTTTTCTGCATAATCTCCAGCATCTAATTTCGGACAACCTATCAGTGTTATCCTGTTCTTAATAAAATCATTGTGGAAGTTGCCATATGAAAATGCTGTGCAGTCTGCCGCTATTAACAGGTTAGCATTGTTGAAATAAGGCGCATTCACAGGAACTAACTTTATTTGTACAGGCCATTGTTGCAGTTGGCTCTGAGTAGTAGCGCAGCTAGATTTCATATCCGCCGATGCTTCCGATTTTCTGGTCGGCAGTGTCTTTGACATGGATCCAGGACATCCACATGGCAGTGAACTTTGCTCCTGCTTTTTAGCCTTCATATTTGCTTTGACAGCATCTTCATCAAAGGGTGCCGCCTCCCTGGTTTCAAATGATATAGCTCCTGTAGGGCAGGTGGGAAGGCAATCGCCTAGTCCATCGCAATAATCGTCGCGAATCAATTTTGCCTTGCCATCAACCATGGCTATTGCACCTTCATGGCATGCATCGACGCAAATTCCACAGCCGTTGCATTTTTCTTCATCAATTTTTATAATTTGCCTTAACATATCTTCTTCCTCCATTATTTTTTATTTGATAGACCTATAAAACCCAAGGCCCCCTTGTCTTTCTTCTAAATACATAATATAATTGCTTGGACAATATAGATGTTGCACCCGCAACAAAAAGGATTTCTATGTACAATATTTTATCAAAACATCCCCTTTTCTCAGGAATAATAGTAGGGGATATTAAACACATCCTAAACTGCATGGACAGTCGTCGCCAGCACTTCGAAAAGGGCGAGCTGATTTTTGTTGCCGATTACTCAATTCCCAAAGTAGGAATACTTTTATCAGGCAAGGCGCAAATTATTAAAGAGAATTACCATGGAGATAAAATGATAGTTGGAAACATAGACAGCGGCTCGCTCTTCGGGGAGACCTATGCTTCCATGAGTCTGTCCACAATTCCCGTTTCAGTTGAAGCCTTAGAAAATTGCCTGGTTCTCCTTTTGGACCTGGATCGCATGCTTAAAATGTGCGAAAGTACCTGCCCTTTTCATCAAAAAATGATTTCTAACCTCCTAAAAATAATCGCCGTTAAAAATATGCAACTCAACAAAAAAATGTCCTACATTACCCACAAGACCATCCGTGGCAGGTTGCTGGCATATTTAGAAGATCAGGCTGAAGAAGCCAATTCAGAGAAATTTGAAATTCCATTTAATAGAAATGAACTGTCCGATTATCTTTGCATCGACAGGAGCGCTATGAGCCGTGAATTAAGCCGGATGAAAAAAGAAGGTCTTCTTAATTTTAAGAAAAAGACCTTCCATTTGCAGGCATAATTAGATTAAGTCAATGCTATTAAAAAATACAGGTGCAATTATGCACCCTGTACATTTACAGCACGTAGCTTGCTGCTATTTTTTGGATCCTGCTCCACATCAAAAGTAACTTTCTGACCCTCAGAAAGGGTTTTAAAACCATCAGCTACGATGCTGGAGAAATGCACGAATACATCTTCGCCCCCATCATCGTTGGAAATGAATCCATAACCTTTGCTCTCGTTGAACCATTTTACTGTACCTTTATTCATCAAAGATACCTCCTTAATTT
>CAZMMB010000290.1:0-2183 GCA_964567325.1 uncultured Oscillospiraceae bacterium | reverse complement strand
TACTACTATATATGATGAGGATAGAAGAATTAGTTGATGCAATATTAGATGGAGACCAAGTTAGCTTAGATGCTAAAACGAATGCTGTGTACCAATACGGCAAGCAATTGTCGGAATATCTTGCTAGCATCAATCCATATTGGGATGAAGCTAAGTGGCAGGATCTTTTCGGTACATTTGCCCGATTGATTATAGAGCAAAGCTACAGTATAAATAATAAGGAATATATCCAAGCTATGAAAGGTTTCGAGAGCCTTTTATATTCCGCCCTATCTATCAGTGATTACTTTGCACTTGGACTATTCCAATATACCCAGATTCCCACCTGACTATAGGATGAGTTGCTTTTTGGCTTATTTTCCTTTTATGAGCTTAACCTGCTGATATGAAACATAGTGTTGACATATTTCATAAGAAGATGTAATGTTTAGATGGTTAGATAAACATCTAAATGGTTCGAATGGAAAGTGAGTGCTGATAAGGCTGCAAAGTAGGGTTAGGGGTCAACAATATGATTAGGGTGTTAGCGGTGGGAATAAGATAGCTCCATGAGAATCAGGAGGGGGTAGACAGTGGGGATTGGAATGACATTTAAGGCCTTAGGAGATGAAACTCGGAGGGAAATCATAAAATTACTAAAGGAAAAAGATCTCACAGCAGGTGAAATTTCTGATGGGTTTACCATATCTAAGCCCAGCATTTCGCACCATCTCAATATTTTAAAGGGAGCAGGTTTGATAATGGATGAAAGACAGGGTCAAAATATTATATATTCGTTAAACACCAGTGTTATGGAAGAAATCTTGAGATGGGTTATGGAATATACAAATATAAAGGGAGGGGACAGCAATGAAAGGTAAACCGATTAAGGCCCACTGGTTTCTCTGGGTTATTATAGGGGGAAGCTTTTTAACCAGCCTGATATTATATAAAAAACTACCGGAACAAATTCCTATGCACTGGAATATAGCAGGAGAGGTGGATAGGTATGGCTCAAGGTTAGAGGGGGCTTTTGCAATGCCGATATTAAACCTTTTGCTGCTTGTGATGATGATTTGGTTGCCGGCAATAGATCCGAGAAGAAGAAGCTATAAAAAATTTGAAGCATTTTATAAATTGTTTCAATGGACGATGGTTATTTTCTTGGCAGGTATGCAGAGCCTAGTAATTGCTTGGGCCCTAGGACACCAACTTAGTATTTCCTTATACGTTAAATTGGGCATAGGGATATTATTTATAATCATAGGGAATTATATGGGCAAAGTTCGCTCAAACTGGTTTGTGGGCATTAAAAACCCTTGGACATTAGAAAATGAGGAGGTATGGATGAAAACTCATCGCTTGGCGGGGCCATTAATGTTTGGGGCTGGTGTTCTTACCATTATTCTTGCCTTTGTCAACAAGGGCTTTGCGTTTTGGATAATCATAGGTGCAATAGTATTTGCCTCCCTTGTACCAATGATATATTCCTATATGATTTATCGAAGGATTACCAATCCGGAAAATCAAGATTAATAACTGCCACAAGCAGGCCAACATTTAGTTGAGGCGGGCTTTTTAGCCGCTTCTTTCGATTTCATAGGGCATTGGCCAGTATTGGCTTATTCCCATGTTCTTGCTTGTCGTCTTTCCATCTGGTGTGGTAATAGTGACCCAGGATTCTACAGAAAGACCATCCATTCCTTCTACAAGAATTCTTTCTTCCCCTTCGGCTAAATCTGTATTTATTTTATATATTACGGGTGCTTTAATTTTGCTTAAAACCTTGTGATTCCATTCTACAAGAGGGGCCTTTTCCTTACCATACAAACCTATATAAACCCTGTTTTCTATTCCTTTAGCCCAGATAAGAATAGGGAACTCGGTATTGTTTTTAAAACTTAAGTCTTTTGAACCGTATGATACTGTAGCGTCTTGTCCATAAGGAATATAGGATACAGGCATGAAATGATTATGTCTTTCAACTATTTCTAAATTGCTGTATGTGGCTACATTATATAATGTGGATGCAATTTTACATACCCCTCCGCCTACGGAAGGCCTTACTTCGGAGCCAACATATGACTGGCCGGCCTTATATCCTTTTTCCTCATCATATGGTCCTATGGATTTGTTTTGTGAAAAGATTTCATTTGCTTGAATTACGATTCCACAAACTGAACTTGCCGCCAAATGAACATTGG
>CAZMMB010000289.1:570-2189 GCA_964567325.1 uncultured Oscillospiraceae bacterium | reverse complement strand
TGGTGGCCTACCCCCGTGGATTGACGGCTCAGGAGAAGGAAATGGAGAAGATGAGGAAGAGGAAGATGATAATCCCCCTTCCGACAAGCCTGAATGGCTTAATTAGCGAATCGATTTTGGATTGAAAATTAAAGCAACAATATAACCAAATACTATGGCCGCCGCAACCCCTGCGGCGGTATCTTTAATGCCTCCTGTAAGGGCACCCATTAAACCTTTCTTCTTTCCCGCATCTATAGCCCCTTTTACCAGAGCATATCCAAAACCGGGTAATGGAACGGTGGCACCGGATCCAGCCAACTTGACCAAAGGTTGGTATATTCCCAAACCCGTCAAAATTGCACCGGCTGCTACAAACAAAACCAAAACTCGGGGAGCGGTCAATTTCGTCCCATCTATCAAAAGCTGTCCTATGACGCAAATTCCTCCTCCAATTAGAAAAGCCCATAAATGCTCCATTATTTTCCTCCAATATTATCAATAAAGCTTTGGTTAGCTGCTTCGATGGCCACTGCATGGGCAATCCCGGGAATTGACTCACCTTGCATGGCACTTGTCGTAGTCAAAAGAGCCCCGGTGGATATTAGTAAAACCTTCTTTATGGTCCCATCTAACAAGGATTTCCATATGGGACCTGCAAATACCGAGGCTGAACAGCCACAACCGCTACCTCCACTATGGACATCCTGCTCCTTATCATAAATCAAAACCCCGCAATCATCATAAGCGGGACCCATATTTACACCAATTTTCTCGGCCATATCAATAAGAATCTTTTTTCCGATATTGCCCAAATCGCCAGTCAATATCCTATCGTAATAATTTATTTCCCTAGCTGTATCCATTAAATGCCTGTGGATTGTATCAAGAGCTGCCGGGGCCATAGCTGCTCCCATTTGATTTGCATCTGTTATACCCGTATCAACTATTTTACCTATAGTTGCCATTGTGCAACAATAGTGGGGCTTTTGGGCCCTCCCTATAACCAGACTGCCCGAAGCTGTCGCCGTCCATTGGGCTGAAGGTGGCCTTTGGTTACCATGCTCTAGGGGAAGTCTAAACTGACGCTCGGCTGTACTATAATGACTGGAGGCCGCAGCCACTACTGTATCCGCATAATTTCCATCAACTAAGACAGATCCCAATAAAATAGCCTCGGTCATGGTGGAGCAGGCACCGTAAATTCCCAAAAAAGGTACATGGAAATCCTTTGCCGAAAAGGTTGAGGACATCAGCTGATTTAACAGGTCACCAGAAAGTATGACATCGATTTGCTTTGCATTTTTCCCTGCTTTTTTCATAGCAATGTTCATGGCCTCCGACAGCATCTTGCTCTCTGCCTTCTCCCATGTCTTTTCATCAAATGCATCGTCTTCCAAGACTATGTCAAATTTTGTCCCTAAAGGACCCTTACCTTCTTTCACACCCACAACAGAGCCTGTTCCTAGTATTTCAGGCCTGCTATTAAAGACCAGACTCTGTTCACCCAACTTATTTAGTGCCATACCCTATCCTTTCAAAATTGCCCAACGAATTATTCCAATTACCACCGAAAGTGAAATACCGCAGACCAATACCGGTCCAGCCAAGGTAAAGAGCTTGGCACCGGCCCCCAGAAC
>CAZMMB010000289.1:0-560 GCA_964567325.1 uncultured Oscillospiraceae bacterium | reverse complement strand
ATAGCAGGTGATACCATAGAATTAGCGAAGCCGGTTATAGGAACAATAACCCCCGCACCTGCAAATTTTGCTATAGTATCAAACCAGCCAAAGCCTGTCAACAACTGGGCGGTACATATGAGGATTATCGTCACAACCGATCCCGCATCTACTTTTTCTAGACCCTTATCTATTAATTTGTCCTGCAAGTAAGATGCAGTAAGGCAAATTGATCCTCCCACAATAAAGGCCTTTATGCTGTTTGCAAGGTACTTTGGCTTAGGAGTAAAGCCCTTTACATATTTTTCATATTCCTTTACCTGTCGTTTTGAAGCCTGCCCCATAAATTCCTCCTGCCCGTAAATTTGTCCAAATGCTTTTAAATATTGTTCCCTAAAAATCATAAAAACATGCTATAATTAGAATCTGCTTAAGGGATTATTTTGAAAGTTAGAATCCCTTCAGCCAGCAGATGAAATCTGCCAGCAATCGGCCAAATATTGATTTACGCTGATTTCAAACCCTAATTATTGGCGAGCTGAACAGATGGAAATCATAATTTTTAATGTTCCATCTTTACA
>CAZMMB010000288.1:0-2216 GCA_964567325.1 uncultured Oscillospiraceae bacterium | reverse complement strand
ACAAAAAGCAATATTCCAGATAATTCAAAGCCACCCATGCCAAGCAAAAAAGTGGCCCATAAGGCCAATTCCTCGGTTCCATCTAAAAAACTTGATAGCACCGAAATATCTGCCTTAGAAAAAATGGCGGATCAAGCAAATGAGAATCTTCGCCGACTAGTTGAAAATTTGATTCTAAAACAAGGCAATGACTATCAAGTTTTTAAATTAAAAGGTATAGCTGAAAAATATCAGGGGTCTATTTCGGACATTGAAAAGGCTGAGTTGGCTATATCCGAGAATGGGGAATTTGGAATTAAAGCGGTAAGTGATCGCCTTGTTAATTTCGCTAAGGCCATATCCGGCGGGGATAAATCTAAGATTTCCCAACTCAAATCAGCTATAGATAAGGGCTTTGCAGCAGCAAAAGATGCCTTAGGTGGCTATTTACCCCCCATATGCAACGAAACCTACAAGGAAACAATGAGAAAACTAGATGACTGGATACAGGAAGACTGAATGTTAACTGTATATAAATTGAAAGAAGGGACATTATGAGCAAAGGATATTCCAATGAGCCGATGCTAGATTTGTTCATATACGAAACAGAGCAAAATATTGAACAGCTAGAAGCAATAATATTGAGCATGGAGAAAAGTGGCAATCTAACGACAGATGCTATAAATGAAATCTTTCGGATAATGCATACAATCAAAGGTTCCTCTGCCATGATGATGTATGACAATATTGCCTCCTTATCCCACGCTATGGAGGACCTCTTCTATTACATCCGAGAAGATAAGCCTGAGAGTATAGATTGTATCCTTCTTTCAGATTTAGTTTTGGAAGGGGTGGATTTCATTAAATTGGAATTAGAGAAGATTAAAAACACGGATTCACCCGACGGCAATCCTTCGAGTTTAACTGAAAGCATAACAGACTTCCTATCCTCCTTAAAGGTAGGCGAAGCACCTTCCCCTGATTCCAAAAATATTAAAGATTCCACCATAGACCACCATCCGCTGGTTTCGGACTTCAAGGTAAAAGGCAACAAGGGTCTAGCCTATGAGGCAATCATCTTCTTTGAGGATGACTGTGAAATGGTGAATGTACGCGCATTTTCTATCATTCACAAACTAAAGGATATCACAGATAATTTTCTCAATATCCCGGACAACCTAATAGATGATCCCAGCAGTATTAAAATAATACAGGAGCAAGGATTTACAATACTATTTCGTAGCGAGTTAGGCTACCGGGACCTACATGACTTTTTCGCAAACACCCCCTTTATTAGGGAGCTTGAACTGAGAATATTGCCAGAAAACCCTGAAAGTGAAACACCAGTCCTGCAAAAAACTTCAGAGGAGGCTAGGCTTACACCTTCCAAAAATAGTACAGAAAAGGTACCTTATGAAAGTAAAAATATCCATCAAAGCATTATCAGTGTGGACGTTGTAAAGTTAGACAAACTCATGAACCTTATGGGCGAAATGGTGATTGCAGAGGCCATGGTAACCCAGAACCCTGAGCTAGCTGGACTAGAATTGGATAACTTTCATAAAGCATCACGTCAGCTTCGTAAGATAACTGATGAGATGCAGGATATGGTCATGTCAATACGGATGGTCCCTCTTTCTACCTCATTCCATAAAATGCATAGAATTGTTAGAGATGTAAGCAGGAAGTCCGGCAAACAAGCCGAATTAATTCTTGTAGGTGAAAATACGGAAGTAGATAAGAACATCATCGAACATATCTCCGACCCCCTTATACACCTTGTGCGCAATGCTATAGACCACGGAATTGAGGATCCTGAATCCCGTAAGGCCAGGGGGAAAAGCCCCTGCGGTCAAATTGTTTTGGAGGCTAAAAACTCGGGAAGCGATGTCCTCATAATCATAAGCGATGATGGGAAAGGGCTAAACAAAGATACAATAATAGGCAAGGCAATTGCCAACGGCCTGATAGATGGGAATGACTGGGAATTAACTGATAAGGAAGGATATAACCTGATGCTAATGCCCGGCTTTTCTACAAACGATGCAATTACAGAGTTTTCCGGCCGGGGTGTTGGGATGGACGTGGTAGTGAAAAACCTGGAAGCTGTAGGGGGTTCTGTTTTCATTGACAGCACAGAAGGAAAAGGCATGGTCACTAGCCTCAAAATTCCTTTGACCCTAGCCATAATCGACGGAATGAATGTTAAGGTAGGGGAGTCCACATATACAATACCT
>CAZMMB010000287.1:0-2238 GCA_964567325.1 uncultured Oscillospiraceae bacterium | reverse complement strand
CTCCTTGCAGAAGGATGGCAAAGGCAATACATACAAAAAGCACTGCTATTGCATTAAGCCTTGCAAGCCAGGCTGTAATTATTGCTGTAAAACCGTAGCCCCCAGAAAGGCTGGCAGCCAGAGTTTTTTCAACAGCAGATGCCTGAATCATACCTGTAAGACCGCAGAGGCCTCCTGAAAACAACATGGCAACAATAATTATTGATGAGATGTTCATGCCTGCATATCGGGCGGTCTCCCTGCTCTCACCTACTACTGTGATTTCAAAGCCTTTCTTAGTATGATTTATAAAAATGTAGACTACTGCAACTAGAACAAGTGCAATCACCCAACCAATATGGACTCCGAATAATTTAGGTAATATTGCACTTTGGGGAAAAGGGTCTACCCTGGGAAAACCTTGCGAATCAGGTGATTTCCAAGGTCCAAACTGGAGATAGGTGACAAACTTGATAGCTATATAGTTGAGCATCAATGTGAAAATGGTCTCATTTACCCCCATTTTGGCCTTAAAAAAAGCCGGTATGAAGGCCCATAGGGCCCCTCCTATCATGGCAGCTATAGCCATAAGTAATAGCATGAGGGGTTTAGGCAATCCCTCAATATTCAAAGCCACATAGGCTGCTGCCAGGGCTCCAATTATAATCTGTCCCTCCCCTCCGATATTCCAAAACTTCATCTTAAAAGCCACTAAGATTCCTAGAGATGTCACAATTAGAGGTATGGCTTTTAGGATTGTCTGTTGTAAACGTATTTCCGTTCCTAAGGCACCTTTAACCATGCTAGGGAAGATTTCCACAGGGTTAAATCCTAAAGCCCATATTACTAAACCTGCACAAATAATTGAAAATAAAATTGCTAAAGCCCTAATAAACCACTCCTGCCTTTTCGGAAGATCCTCCCTTTTTATTATGCTAAATCCTATCATGGGCTAAATCCTCCTTCCCATCAGTCATAAGTAAACCAATCTGCTCTTTGGTAACCTGGTCTGGGTCAACTATCCCTGTAATTCTACCCATACAAAATACCATTATTCGGTCACAAAGATCCATCAAAACATCCAGGTCCTCCCCTATAAAAAGCACCCCTACCCCATTCTTTTTCTGTTCGTTTAACAAATCATATATCTTATAAGATGCCCCTATATCCAAGCCGCGTACAGGATAGGCTGTGATCAATACCTTGGGGTCAGAATCTATTTCCCTGCCCAACAAAACCTTTTGGATGTTGCCACCAGATAATTTTCTAACAGGATAATTAATGCCGGGTGTTTGGATATCCAACCTTTCTACGATAGACCTAGCCTTAAGCTCACAAGGACCTCTTCTTAAAAGTATGCCCGGTTGATTTTGATAATCTTTCAATATTAAATTGTGAACTATATCCATGCTGGCTACTAAACCCATACCCAAACGGTCTTCGGGGATAAAGCCCATACGTATACCCAGCCGAATAATATCCCTTGGGGTTTTTCCAATAATATTTTCCCCCTCAAAGAATATTCTCCCCTTATGGGCCCTAGTCAAGCCTGCAATTGTTTCGCAAATTTCTTTCTGTCCACTGCCGGCAACCCCTGCAATACCTAAAATTTCACCGCTATTTAGTATAAAGCTCACGCCTGCCAAAGCATTCTTGTTGTCGCTATTTGTCACATGAAGATCATCTACTTTTAAAAGGGGATCCCTGTCACCCTTAATTTTATCCTTTTTAATAGCCAGATCAATTTTTTTACCAACCATCATCTCAATCAGCGTGGGCACACGGACCTCGGATGTCTTGACAGTCCCTATGCTTCTGCCCTTTCGTAAAACAGTTATCCGGTCACTAATCTCCATTACCTCACTGAGTTTATGGGTTATTATTACAACAGCGCAGCCATCATCCCTCATGCTACGTATAATAGAAAAGAGTTTACTAATTTCCTGTGGTGTCAATACAGCGGTAGGCTCGTCTAGGATGAGAATTCTAGCCCCCCTGTGGAGGACTTTAATAATTTCTAAGGTTTGTTTTTCACCTACTGACATATTGTAAACCTTTTTATCAGGGTCCACATCCAAACCATATTGATCAGAAATTGCCCTTATTTCTTTTTTTATCTGCTTTCCTCTTGTAAATATCCCCTGTTTTGTCCCCAGAGCTATATTCTGATGAGCTGTCATTACATCCACCAATTTAAAATGTTGATGAATCATGCCTATCCCCATGGATATGGGATCCTTTGGCGATGTAAAATTCACC
>CAZMMB010000286.1:0-2250 GCA_964567325.1 uncultured Oscillospiraceae bacterium | reverse complement strand
TTCCTGACATAAGACCTGTCTCTATTTACTTTGTAAGTAGGACTAGGGCTTCAGCCGTAGAATGTCCCCAATCAGCCTTCGCTCCACTTGTCTTCTTGGACATTCCTGACATAAGACCTGTCTCTATTTACTTTGTAAGTAGGACTAGGGCTTCAGCATTTAGCCGATTGTCGGCAGACTTCATCTGCGGCTGAACGGATTCTGTTCTTCAAATAATCCGTTCAGCAGACCCTAATTAGACTTAGGAATTTTTCCCGTTATCTTCATCCTCCTTTAGATGAAATTTGTGTTCCACAAACATTTCAATTTTTTCATCATAGCAGGAAAAAACCTTATTCACATAATCTGCATCCTGCTTTGGAGTTACAATGCTCACAATTGGCACTACAACCAAGGATAATAGTATGGCTATAGCACCAGCAATAGGAGCTGCCGTAAAAGCTGTAACTAAATTGGCAATATTTATAGCAAGAGACATTGCTATAGAGGCCCAAAGGGCTGGCTTGTTTGCCCGCTTCCACAAGAGCCCATAGAGGAAGGGTCCTAAAAATGCCCCAGCTAAAGTCCCCCAAGATAGTCCCATCAGGGTTGTAATCAGGTTGTTGGGATTTGTTGCAATTAATACTGATACCGCAACAAAGACAAGACAAAGCCCTTTTATTATAAACACTTGGGTACGATTGCTCATGTTCTTCATTACGGTACCCTTAAGAAAATCCAAGGTGAAGGTTGAGCTACTGGTTATTACTAGTGACGATAAGGTAGACATTGAAGCGGATAAAACCATTATTATCACTAGGCCTATGAGAATATCAGGCAACACACCTTCCAGCATTTCCGGAACAATGCTATCGAAGGCTATTGGTCTTCCTTCTATAGGTGTGTAAAACAAACGGCCAAATGATCCTAAGAAATATGAACCTCCTGCAATAATAAGTGCAAAAATTGTTGAGATTATGGCTCCAGTCTGAATAGCCTTTTCATTTTTTATTGTATAAAATTTATGGATCATCTGGGGTAGACCCCAGGTTCCCAAGCTGGTAAGAATCATTACTGCCAAAAGCGATAAGGGAGCAGGCCCAAAAAACGAGGTGAAAGCCCCTTTGAATTCAGGTAGGGTTTCCGAGGGGATTTGGGACAATTCTGTAACAGCTGCCATGAAGCCTCCCCTAGAGTTTAGCACCACAGCAATGATAGAGATTATGCTAATCACCATCACTATTCCTTGAAACAAATCGTTAAAAGCTACAGCCATGTAACCACCCAGCACGACATAAAGGCCGGTTAAAACAGCCATACCTATTACGCAGTAAATAAAGTCAATGCCGAAGGCCATCGCAAATAGCTGTGAAAGGCCCTTATATACCGAGGCGGAATAAGGTACGAGAAATACAAAGATTAGGATAGATACAACAATTTTCAATGTTCCACTGTTGTAGCGCTTTCCGAAAAAGTCGGGCATTGTTGCCGAATCCAAATGTTTGGTCATTACCCTGGTCCGTCTACCCAGCACTAGCCAGGCCAACAAACTGCCAATGAAGGCATTGCCTATACCAACCCATACTACTGACATGCCGAAATTCCAGCCGAACTGCCCCGCATACCCAACAAATACCACAGCAGAAAAATATGTGGTCCCATAAGCAAAGGCACTGACCCAAGGTCCCATCTTTCTCCCACCCAGAACAAAATCATTTACATTGGTGGCATGTCTCCTGCAATATATGCCGATACCCGCCGTAACTGCAAAGAAAATCGCCATCATCAGCACTTTTTCAAACATTCCATTACCTCCATCCTTGCTAGCTGCAAACCTTTACCTGCCAAATGTGGATTGCAAAAATAAAAAACCCGTCTACTGATTTCTCAGAGGACGGGAATTAACCGTGTTACCACCTCAGTTTACGATGCCCTCACAGGTCATCGCCTCATCAGGTACGCCGAAAATATTTGCGGTTATACCCTAGCACTGTAACGGGTGCACCCGTACCGGCCTAAAGGAATTATATTCCTTTCAGCGGTCTGCTCACAGAATGTATTCTTGATTCATTGACACTAGCGCCTCTCACCGTCCGGCAACTCTCTGTAGCTTCCTGAACCCTTACTTCTTTCCGGTCATAGCTTTTGTATTTAGCTTTTAATTTACCACCTGGCAAGGGTTTTGTCAACGTTTTTTTAAAACGAGCTAATTGCGTTGTACAATTTTTTTC
This sequence comes from uncultured Oscillospiraceae bacterium, assembly GCA_964567325.1. Lineage (GTDB taxonomy): Bacteria > Bacillota > Clostridia > Peptostreptococcales > Anaerovoracaceae > UBA1426. The sequence goes on along the minus strand of CAZMMB010000286.1, from coordinate 40 downwards.
AACATTTGTCAATCGTAACATGAGCCAATATGGACATTTT
>CAZMMB010000285.1:0-2261 GCA_964567325.1 uncultured Oscillospiraceae bacterium | reverse complement strand
TCTAGCCCCCCCTTCAGATATTGTTGGCAGAAGACGCTGGAGAAAAAGGCAACCATCCGCCACATGTACGATAGAAACTTATGATACAGAAGAATAAAAGGAGGTAGTGTATGAACAGTTCTGATAATATAAAGGAAATGACAGCTAGGATAAAATCAGATAGCTATAAGTTGGCAGCCTTGTCATTGTCAACCAGAAACAAGGCCCTAACTGAAATCGCAAATGCATTGCGGGAAGAATCCTCAAAAATCTTTAAATCTAATGAAAAAGATTTGCAAAGGGCACAATCTGAAGATTTACCCACACCTTTAATTAAAAGGCTTCTTTTTGATGACTCAAAGTTAGATGAGTGTCTGGCCGGGATAGAAGGACTTATAAACCTTCCCGATCCACTATTTAAAACCCTACTTAAAAGAGAGTTAGACCAGGATTTGCTGCTCCATAAAATCACCTGCCCCATAGGGGTAATTGGAGTTGTCTTTGAATCAAGGCCCGATGCTTTGATTCAAATTGCTACCCTTTGTCTAAAGAGTGGTAATTGTGTGATTCTCAAAGGTGGAAGCGAGGCGGCCGAAACCAATAGGGCTCTCTATGACGTTATCAACAAAGCCTGCCTAAATTCAGGTATACCTGATAATTTTCTAACCCTTATTGAAAACCGTGCCGATATTGGAAGCTTACTTAAATGTCATGATGATATAGACCTACTGATACCTAGAGGTTCAAATGCCTTTGTCCAGTATATAATGGAAAACACTAAGATTCCCGTTATGGGTCATGCTGATGGAGTCTGCCACACTTATGTAGACAAAGATTTCAATCTGGAAGATGCCATACCTATTATTATCGACGCCAAAAACCAATATGTTGCAGCATGCAATGCCACGGAGACCCTTTTAGTGCATGAGGCCGCAGCGGAAAAACTCCTACCACCGCTAGTTGAGGAATTAAAACTAAAGGGAGTGGAGGTAAGAGGTGATTCAAGGGTTCAGGAGCTGACTAATTGTGAAGCCGCAACAGAGGAAGATTGGTCCATAGAATATCTAGATTACATCTTATCAATTAAAACCGTTGGAAGTCTAGACGAGGCCATTGACCATATCAATCTCTACGGCTCTCATCATACGGACTCCATCATTACGGAAAATAATGAAGCAGCAGAAAAATTTATGCTCTATGTTGATAGTGCCGGAGTCTACCACAACTGTTCTACCAGATTTGCAGATGGCTACCGTTACGGTTTTGGGGCTGAAGTTGGCATAAGCACAGGAAAAATACATGCCAGGGGGCCCGTAGGTCTTGAGGGCATGGTCACCTATAAGTATAGATTGTTTGGAAAAGGACACAAGGTAGACGACTATTCAAGCGGTTTGAAGAAGTTTAATTTCAAAGATTGTTAATTTACGACGATTGCAGACCCTAATTAATCCATTGTTAAAACCACCCAAATCGGGTGGTTTTAAACTTACACATCCTTCATATTGACCATTTTTGTATAGACCATTCTGAACAAGTGCTTTATGGCATTGCTATTACCTACATACAAGCCTTAATCGCCTCTTCATAAATTGCCAGTCCTGCATCAAGCTGTTCATCGCTTATACAAAGGGGAGCCAAAAATCGAATGACATTTCCATAGGTTCCTGCATTTTCTAACAGTAAACCTTTTTGGATAGCATAATTTACTATATCATTTACAATTTTATCATTGGGTGCTTTGCTTTTCCTATCTAGTACGAATTCTATTCCAGCCATGCAGCCTAAACCCCTGACATCGCCTATTACATCATATTTTTCCTTCCATTGGTTCCAGGTTCTCATAATTATATCTGATATTTTCCTTGCCTTTGCCGGATAATCTTCCTTTTCCATCTCCTCTATAACCGCCAAGGCAGCAGCGCTGGCAACTGCATTTCCGCAAAATGTTCCCCCTATAGTACCCGGAGTGACACCGTCCATAACTTCAGTTCTGGCTACTACAGCCCCAATGGGCATACCTCCTGCTATAGATTTAGCCAATGTAACAATATCAGGAGCAGCTCCCGCCTCTTTCCAATACTCGGTAGCAAACATTCTGCCGGTCCTGCCGAATCCTGTCTGGACTTCATCAGCAATGAACAGAATACCCTTTTCATCGCAAATCTTTCTTACTGCCTTGACCCATTCGATTGGGGCAGGTACGAAACCGCCTTCTCCCTGCACCGGCTCAACAACGATTGCGGCAACATATTCAGCAGGTGAAGCATCTGAGAATACATTCT
>CAZMMB010000284.1:0-2265 GCA_964567325.1 uncultured Oscillospiraceae bacterium | reverse complement strand
CGCTTATCCCCAGTGCTATTAGATTAAGTGTCTTTTCTTTCACGGTAGGGCCATCTACCGTATCCACCCTCTTATAATAACCCCTCTTAAGCCCCATTAGATAAACATAGGACAAAGCTGTTAATATAATAAAGGAAGGTATCCCCAGCTTAAGCTGAGTAAACAGTTGTTTGAAAAACACACTGGTATATCCCAATTCCCTAAACCAGAGATAATCGGTGATAAAGCCGATTAATGCCCCGAATAATCCTAATATTGCTATCAATACAATGATAACAATCGTAATGCCAAGTCTTTTCTTGTTCAAAAAATCACCCCTTCAGTTTTTTAACCCTTGGAACATGCATCCTGTATTAATACTTATAGTAATTTACTATTTTCATTTCCTTACCAACAGGTTCCAAGCAATATATCCAATTATACTTCTTTATAGTTGTTTTGCCCCCTTGTATTTCTTTTATCTCCTCATAGGTCCACACGTAAAACATTTCTTCATACTGACGTATTTCTCCGACTTCCAAGGATAGGAAGCTTTGCTCTACCTTTCCGATCTTTGAAAAGGTCTCTACATTTTTTCGGGCCTTGCTCCCCTGCTTAGTCAAATCTACCACTTGTTTGCTTCCACCATTTACATAGTCTTGCCATTGAGAATCGAATCTTATAAGACTTGCTAAAATTTCCCTATCGTAATACACATGCTGGCCTTTTTCATCTGTATACCAGTGATTGTTCTCAAGAGGGATTGAGTCGTCTATTGACGATAGTGGATATTTCCTACCCTTTTCCCATGCCAGGCTGTTATTAGCCTCGACTTTATCTATATTTTTATTCAAGTAAATAAGGTCCGATATCAATATCCCCTTATCAGCTGTTGGCTGCGGATCTGGATCGTTTGGAGTCGTTTCCTCCGACTCCTGCCCTTCCTGCAAATCCCCATCTGAATCTGTGGTGCCTTCAGTGTCCGTTTCCTTAACAGTCTCCCTATCATCCCCTCCAAATAAGTTTGTTACACGGGTCTTTAAATCAACTAGGACACTGCTAACAGTTGAGTTGATTTCCGCAGCCTTATAGGCGAATTTACTATTGGATAAAAAAAATTGAGCCCCTAATATTGTTGCTTCTGCCAAAAGTAGTAGGATTACAAAGGTTAGAATTGCTTTAACAACAATGCCTTCTTTCTTTTTTTCCGGCTCTTTCTCTTCTTCAAACCAGAGGGGGGATTCAACATCCTGTCGGGCTAGTTCTATACCTTCACCCTCTTGCTTAAATGAGTCGGTCTCCGGATCTCCGGCCTTCTCTTGCATATCTGCCTCTATAAGGTCTTCAGAATCCGCTTCCTGCCGGGAGCTTTCCATATTCGCTTCCAGCTGGACCGCCTCCTTATTGTCGACCCCATGACCATATGGATCTGCCTCACCATCCCTTTTATCAGTGGTTTTTAGCTGGGCATCATGGCTTATCCAAATTACTTCGGGCTCCTCTTCATCTTCAATGCCCACCTTGGGTGGTTCATCCCCAGGCCCGTGATCCATTTCAGCCCTGGTGCCGTTAATTATTCCAGAAAGGTTCATTTGCCCCCTGGGAGGGTTCTCCATATCAGGGTACGTGCTTTGTCCCATTTTCTCATACTGGTCATCTAACAATTTTTGAAAATCCATCTTGGCTTTGTCAAATGTCAAGAATTTATTAAGCTCGTCTAAGGAATCTTTGAAAGGGGCACCCACACCATTCTTTTGCATATTTTCTGTACCCCAATTAAAGTCTATGTCTTCTGTCTTTTTGGGTTCGGGGAAACCTTTAAGGTTCCAATCAAAATCAACCTCGATGGCAGGTGTTTTTGTATCATCGATACTGGTCACCGATGCGCCACATATTTTGCAGCTTTTATCGCCTTCATTTAATGGATTCCCACATTCTTGACAGAGCATTTTGCCTCCTGATGAATTATTCTAAAATTGCATTGGTCTGTTGGAAAATCTGTACATGTATCCTACATTATAATACAGGCAGTCCCATATATCAATTACTTGTTTGCAAGTCGTCGGTCTGATTTTCAGATCATTGGTCAAATAATTGCGTGCAGTGTGCAAGTTTCTCATGGGGTGGTCAAATAACTGCGTGGAGTGTTCTTTTTCCTGGATATTTGGTCAAATATGTGCGTGTAGTGTACTTTTCAGGGCTATTTCTCTATTAAAAGTACACTGGTCGCATCTTTTTGACCATCACCGGCAGATCAGGCACACTGATTGCGTCTTTTTGACCATC
>CAZMMB010000283.1:1737-2279 GCA_964567325.1 uncultured Oscillospiraceae bacterium | reverse complement strand
AAACCCACTTTTCAATCACAGGGGAGTTACTATAATAAGGTATATGGGGGATAACCCTTTGACCTTGGAATCCATTCTTTATGGAATTGCCATAGGGATAATGTTCGGTACAGTGATACTGTGGTTTTCTTGTGTAAACCTAGTGATGACATCAGACAAGCTGATGTATCTTTTCGGCAAGATATCTCCAGCCATTTCCATGATATTCTCCATGGTCTTGCGCTTTATTCCCAGATTTAAGAATCAAACACGACTGATTTCTGATGGCCAAAGATGCATAGGCCGGGATATATCCGATGGAAATTTCCCCATGAAAGTGAAGCATGGCATTAAAATTCTTTCTATAATGACCAGCTGGGCATTAGAAAACGCTATCGATACCGCCGATTCTATGAGGTCTAGAGGATTTGGCCTAGCCGGTCGCAGCAGTTTTACAATTTATCGTTTCGATAGCAGGGATAAAAAAGCCCTCGCTTTCCTTATTATAGTTATCAGCCTGGTAATTTTTGGTGCAGTGAGAGGTGAAAACAACATCCGCTATT
>CAZMMB010000283.1:0-1727 GCA_964567325.1 uncultured Oscillospiraceae bacterium | reverse complement strand
TGCTGGCTTACATTAGCTATGCCTTGCTGTGTTTGATGCCTGTAATTATAAATATCTGGGAGGCTGCGAAGTGGCGACTTTTACAATCAAAGATTTAAGTTTTACCTACCCTACAAGGGAGGATAAAACCTTGAAGGGCATTAATTTTTCTGTGGGTTACGGTGAGTTCATCGTGGTTTGTGGCCAGACTGGATGCGGTAAAAGTACCTTACTACGCAACCTGAAGACTGTATTAACCCCCCATGGCAAAAGGGAGGGAGAAATTCTTTTCTACGGCAGGGCCATCGATAGTATCAATGATAGGGAGCAGGCATCCAGGATTGGCTATGTGCTTCAAAACCCTGATAACCAGCTCGTAACAGACAAAGTCTGGCACGAGCTAGCTTTTGGCTTGGAAAGCCTAGGCTATGAAAGCAGGGTAATCCGCTTGCGGGTGGCAGAGATGGCAAATTTCTTCGGTATTCAGAGTTGGTTTATGAGAGATGTTTCACAGCTTTCCGGGGGCCAGAAGCAGACTTTAAACCTTGCATCTGTCATGGCTATGCAACCAGACGTTTTAATATTAGATGAACCAACGGCCCAACTTGATCCCATAGCAGCAACAGATTTTCTCGAAACGGTAAAGAAAATAAATAGGGAGATTGGCACAACAATTATACTTTCGGAACATCGTTTAGAGGATGTCTTTCCTATGGCAGATAGGGTAATAGTTTTGGACCAGGGGGAAGTCCTGGCGGTTGAGGCTCCAGAAAGGATAGGAAAAATTCTTGAAAAGGACAACCATCCTATGCTAGCTGCTATGCCCGCCCCTTTGCAGATTTACGAAAAATCTGCTGAAAAACTAGGTGGCAGCGAAGAAAGTCCAATTAGTGTGAGGGGAGGCAGGGAATGGTTGACACAAGCATTTAAAAATAGGGAAATAAAGAAGAATAGAATTGAAGTCCCCCTAGCCAAGGCCAACCATGAAGAGGCCCTGATAGAACTTAAGGATGTATGGTTTAGATACAGCAGAAAGGATGTGGATGTTATAAAGGACCTTTCGCTTAAGGTTATGAAGGGCCAACTTTACTGCATAGTCGGTGGCAATGGATCAGGCAAGACCACAGCCATATCTATAATTGGGGGCTTTAACAAACCCTATAGGGGGAAGGTCTTGGTTGAAGGAAGAGATATAGCTAAAGATAGGCGTAATATAGTTGGGAATATGTCGATACTGCCACAAAATCCCCAAACACTTTTTGTCGAAAAGACGGTAAATTTAGATTTGACAGAGCTGTTGGACGGGTGCAATCTAACAGTCATAGAAAAATCTAAAAAAATTGAAGAAATCGCAAACCTAACAGAGATTTCACATTTGCTGGCATCCCACCCATATGACCTTTCCGGTGGGGAACAACAGCGGGTTGCCTTGGCAAAGGTGCTTTTAACTGAGCCGGATATCTTATTACTAGATGAGCCGACCAAGGGGTTGGATAGTCATTTCAAACAAAAGCTGGCTGAAATAATGAAGAAGCTTGTAGCTGAGGGAGTAACAATAATCATGGTTTCCCACGATATAGAATTTTGCAGCATGTATGCCGATGTCTGTGCTATGTTTTTCGATGGTAACATAGTGACAACTAATGCACCAAATACCTTTTTTTCGGGAAACAGTTTTTATACTACGGCTGCTAACCGCATGTCCCGGCATATATTTGAAAACGCTGCTACAGTAGAAGATGTGGTGG
>CAZMMB010000282.1:1153-2295 GCA_964567325.1 uncultured Oscillospiraceae bacterium | reverse complement strand
ACCATTGTTGCAATAAATGCAAGGACGTATTTCCTCCTCCTGGTCCGTTTTTACCTTGTTTGGCCAATAGGGATCTGCCACTAGCCCCCGCCCTAGGCTCAATGCATCTATAAGTCCATCCTTTATTGCATCATTTGCCATTTCCGGGTTACTTAGCTTGCCGGGGCAGATAATTGGAATTTCTACAGATTTTTTTAAAATGCTGGCCTCTTCTAAGTAACAACCATCGTGCATATACATAGGCGGATAGAGCCAATAGATTGAATCATAGGTGCCTGTTCCAAATAGAATTCCATCATAACCGGCTTTTTCAAGCATCTTTGCGATTTCAATGCTTTCATCCACATCCCTGCCAAATTCCGTGTATTTCTCACCAGGAAGATGCCCTACCCTCTCGGCTTTCATATGGGCCTTTGTTCCCACCCGGGTTGTAACCGGGAAATCGTCACCACATCTTTCCTTGATTCCCTTTACAATCTCTACCATAAGGCGTATTCTACCTTCAACACTCCCACCAAATTCATCCGTTCGTTGATTAAATGCAGCAGTAGCGAACTGGTCTCCTAAATATCCACCCTTTACACCATTTACATTTACACCATCCGCACCAGCTAGCTGTGCCAAAACCGCTCCTTGAATAACCGCCTCTATGAGCTTATAGACTTCGTCCCTTGTCAAGGAACGGCATGTTACACTAGGATCGTACCTGTTTAGAATAGATGATGGCGCCACAGGTAGGCCCTCAAGAAATGCCGGTACAGCTGTTCGGCCGCTGCCTAATTGCATTTGGAAAAAAAGCTTGCATCCATATCTGTGTACTGCGTCCACAAGCTTTTTTGTCTGAACGCGGAACCTGTCCGGTCTCGCAAAAGGGGATTTAGTAAAATCCGTAATCTCCAACCCCGAGTCTGGAAAGCTTGCCCCGGTGAATATCAAGCCCGCACCACCCTTTGCCCGTTCTTCATAGTAGGCTATCGTTTCCGGCGTCAGATTTTTGTTTTCATCCAACCAGCCGCCGGGCAGCATGGGGGCCATACAAATCCGATTTTTAACCTCCACCTTGCCAATTTTAAATGGCTTAAATAGCTCCTCATACTTCATCCTTATCATAATCCTCCTTTATAAATGCCTCGCATTTAAAA
>CAZMMB010000282.1:0-1143 GCA_964567325.1 uncultured Oscillospiraceae bacterium | reverse complement strand
AAAACGCAAATTCAACTACATATACACCAACACCACAGATTTTCAAGATTTTGTAAATCTATGCGCGTCTATGGGGTCTATTTATTTTGTCTAATATCTATGGTAATATCCTAAGGAATCAACAAAACCTTCTACTGATTGCAAAAAATTGATTAAAGCTAAATTACCTCAACCCTGTTTTTCCCATTGTTTTTCGCCTTATAAAGAGCTTTATCCACCTGATCTAAGGAATATTCTATTCCCCGGCTTGCAAATACCTCTAATAAAGCTACACCAAAACTAGCGGTGATATGAATCCTGTTATCATCTGCAAGAAAGGGGTGTTTTGATATCAATTCCCTCAACTTTTCCGCCAGCTCAACGCTTCCCACCAAGGATGTTTGTGGTGCGAGAATAATAAACTCCTCCCCGCCAAACCTTGCTAAAGTATCGGTTTCTCTAATATTTGCTTTAAGGAGTTCTCCCATTTCCATAAGTACCTGATCCCCTAGCAAGTGGCCATAATTATCATTAATTCTTTTAAAATTATCAATGTCGAGAAATATTATTGCTGATTCGTGATTGTAGCGACTGACCATTTTAAACTCTTTCTCTATAATTTCTGTGAAGAAATGTCTGTTATAAATCCTAGTCAAGGGGTCGTAGTAAGCCATTTGTTCTAGTTGCTTCTGCTGGGCTTCTATGTGATGCTTTTGAATAATATTGGTGCTATTGTAGTGCCAAAACATAACACTTATCACAAAACCAAAGCAGACTATGGTAATTCCATTCACCCTGTTGGTGAGCAGTATATTGTCATTTACAATAGTAATGGCAATTACGTGATAATAAATCAAATAAGAGATCAGGAATATCAAGGCTGAAACTAAGGGCTTGATTAAAAATATTGTCCCTGTAACAATACATACTAATATAAAGGGGGTGATATTGCTAGTAACCAACTGGTCTATAGCAGTAATTATTATCCCCGGTATCATTACTACCGCAATGACCATATATTGGAAGTAAAGTATCAAGACACTATTCCTATCAAGCTTTTTCAACCCATGTGCAAGACTGAAAACAATAAGCCACAGCACAAGAAGGGTAATATGTGAAATAATTATACCCCGACTCCAGCTATCTAAAATGGTGTTAGATTTT
>CAZMMB010000281.1:823-2325 GCA_964567325.1 uncultured Oscillospiraceae bacterium | reverse complement strand
ATAATATATGTGTATAGGAGTATCGAGATGAACAAGTGGCTTATTAGTCTAAAACCTCTGTCCTATGAAGAAGGTTTTGAATTAGCAATTAAACTTTCACAAAAGGGGGTAGAGTACACCCAACCTTCCGAAGAAATTCGTAAAAAGCTAAGACCGAAATATTCCAGAGATGCGGATAGCTTGATTGCGGCCTCCCACGTAATAGCAACTAACTTTCAAACTGTTGCCGCCGCCAACAACTACTGGAAATAAATTAAATACACAATTTCAAAATTTTAGTTGACAGTATACAAAGTTGCTAGTATTATTGTACTAATCTTTTATATGTAAATGCAGTGACGAGGAAGAGTAGCTTGTTTTCAAGGCGCAGAAATCTGCCGGCTGATGTAAGGCAGGGCTTGATAATTTGATGAAAGTCACCTCTGAGCAATCTACTGAAAGCTGATTAGCGTGTAAGCTAGATCGATTGATGGCCGTTACCCCATCCGGCATTGACCTTTCAATGTCGCCAAGTGGTCTCAATTAGCCCCCCTGCTAATTGTGGCAATAAGAGTGGTACCGCAAAGATTACAGGCCTTTGTCTCTTAACTGAGACGAGGTCTGTTTTTTTCTACATTTGTACTTGAGGAGGGAATAACATGCAAATGAACGGATCTGAAATTATAATGGAAGTTCTTATAGAGCAAGGGGTGGATACTGTATTTGGTTTCCCCGGTGGTGCTGTTTTAAATATTTACGATGCTCTTTATAAATATGGGGACAAAATCTGGCATATCCTAACAGCCCACGAACAAGGAGCCTCCCATGCGGCAGATGGTTACGCAAGGGCAACTGGCAAAGCAGGGGTAGTATTCGCCACCTCAGGACCGGGGGCCACTAACCTGGTCACCGGTTTGGCTACCGCCTTTATGGACTCTATACCTATGATTGCAATCACCGGAAATGTAAGCTCTGATCTTCTAGGAAAGGATAGTTTCCAGGAAGTTTTTATCACCGGTATAACAATGCCCATAACAAAGCACAATTTTGTTGTAAGGGATGTGGGCAAATTGGCCGATACCTTGCGCCAAGCTTTTGAAATCGCCACTAGTGGTCGGCCTGGCCCAGTGCTAATAGATATACCAAAGGATGTCTCTGCAGCCCTTTGTGATTTCAAGCCTGCAAAAAAACCGCTTGCATCAAAGGCAGTGGCCTGTGATTTGGATGAAAACCAGTTAAAGGCCATAGCCAATCTCCTAAACCAAAGTCAACGGCCGGTAGTCCTTTATGGTGGTGGAGTCGTGGCTTCCAATGCGTCCAAACAAGTAATGCACTTAATTAAAAAGGCTAAAATACCCAGTTGTCACACTATTATGGGGACAGGAGTCCTTCCCTTTGGCGACCCTTACAATCTTGGAATTATTGGAATGCACGGCAGCGTCTCTGCCTCGGAAGCAGTTAAAAGAGCGGATGTTCTCCTGGCAGTAGGTGCACGTTTTTCTGACCGCGTAGCGACAAATGCA
>CAZMMB010000281.1:0-813 GCA_964567325.1 uncultured Oscillospiraceae bacterium | reverse complement strand
TTCGCTATGGGCTCTAGAATAATCCATATCGATATAGATCCAGCAGAAATAAACAAGAATGTACCTATAGATTTTAGCGTTATTGGGGATTTAAAGATAGTATTAAAGAAATTGCTTCCTATGATAAAAGAAAGAACAGATGACTCATGGGTTGAGGAAATACATACTTTCAAATCAACCCAGGAATATGCCCCCAAAGAAAGCTGTGGCAAGCTGAAGCCCCATCGTATTATCAATGACATTTACGATGTTTTTGGAGAAGACATAGTGATGACGACCGATGTAGGACAACATCAAATGTGGGCGGCACAATACTCCCGGGCCAATAATCCCAGAGACTTCCTCACCTCTGGAGGTCTTGGAACCATGGGATATGGATACGGGGCTGCCATAGGGGCAGCTTGCGGAAGAGACAACACCAAGATAGTTCATGTAACCGGCGATGGTAGTTTCCATATGAACCTCAATGAGCTGTGCACATCCGTAAGCCAAAACCTTCCTATTATTACAGTATTATTTAGCAACAATGCTTTGGGCATGGTCTACCAATGGCAAAAATCATTCTACGACGGTCGTTTATCCTATACAGTTCCGGATAGGAAAACTGATTTTGTACTTCTAGCCAAGGCTTTTGGGGCTAGGGGAATCCGCTGTGAAAGCAGAGAAGAACTGCTGGCGGCCCTTAAAGACGCTTATGACCACGATGGTCCCATGGTGATTGAATGCATCTTAAGCTCCGAAGAAAGGGTCCTTCCAATGATCCCCGCCGGCCTTACCGCAGATGATATTATCCTAGAATAGGGAGGTGTATAT
>CAZMMB010000280.1:0-2325 GCA_964567325.1 uncultured Oscillospiraceae bacterium | reverse complement strand
CAAAATACTAAGTCTAATTTCCGATTTTAAAAGCGTGTTTTTCAGTGGCCTCCACACAACCGTAAATTTTGTACATATTTCGCCTTTTCAGGCGAAAAATCCACACACAAGTGTAAATTCTGTACAAAAAACGCAAAAGTATTTGGACCCTATGAAAGACCGCTCTAGAATGCATGGATGGAAGGTGCGGTTTTCCCCGCAGTGATTGGACAAGGGCAAGTTAAAATGCCTGCCCACATCCTCGAAAACATCTGCCACCTATCGATTGCACTATTAGCCTACCGGTTTAGCTATTAGCCTATTTGCCCAACAGGTTATCCAGTTGATTTTGGCTTAATTCAATATGGTAGAAAAGTGAATAGTATTCCCGGGAAACTTCATCAAGATCTATATTTGTCTCTTCAGGGTAAAGCAGGTTGGCTAGCCAATATATCCCGATTAGACGATTTATTCCAGGTGGCCGATCAAACCAACTGAAGGGATATTTCGGGATGGGATATACTTTTTTATCTAAGACAGCTCTCACATTTCTATATCTTTTATCTTCGGTGAACTTTTTAACGGCATCAGCAGGTGAAAGGTTTTTTGATGGTTCTCCGTTGATGATAATAACCTGTGGGTCCCACCCAATAATTTGTTCTGCACTGATGTCCATCCTGGCAACATTATTCTCTATACCTTCGACAGTAGCAACGTTATCTGCTCCTACCAGTTCGAAAAGTTCCGCATGGGGTGAACCTAGGGGAGCAGTTTCCAAAGATTCGTTGCCGTTTCCGAAGAAAACTGGAATCCTTTTGTTTTCGGGAATGTTTAATGATTTTGCTCTCTTGATTGCCTTTTCGGCATACTGTGCGAGGTCTTCACATCTATCTTGCCGCATGAGTATATCGCCCATAAAACGATAGGCCTCTGCTGATGCTTCCAATGAACCGTCGATGATAATAAAGGGTATCCCTGTTTGTCCCTGTATAGAATTTATATCTTCGATTTCTTTTTCTGAAATGCTACCAAAGCTAATGCATAAATCAGGTGAGGCGGCAACTAGGGCTTCAAGATTTATACCACCGAATTGACCATAGGAAGGTAAGTCAGAAACCTCTTCGACTAGAAATTCCTTTTCATTTTCATTAAATTCGTAGTTAACACCTACCAGCAGGCTAGGGTCAATGGAATATAGAAGAATTGTTCCAGGCGCACCGGTAGAAAAGGCTGTATTAATCTCGATTGGTATGGCGACTTGACGGCCTGCCATATCGGTAACTTGCCTCAACTCCTTTGAGCCTATATTGTCATTATCGGAATTTGATGATGGAATTGTAGACTCGCCACATCCATATGAGAAAATTATAAATGTAGATAAGAAAAGTAAAACTAGTTTTTTATACAATTGGATCAACTCCTCTCTTTCATTATACTCAGGCGAGAATAATAGATTAATATAATAATAATTACTAATCCTGCGTTTGTCAACCAATCTAGGCAATTTTGATTATTCCAAGCTGTGGGGTCCAGCAGCATCCTATTTTGAGTTCATCAGCTCACGTGATAGATCCACCTAATATTTCTAAGGGATCCAGTTGTTTTAATAAAAGACTTTATGCTGCGAAAGTCGTCAAATTCCAAACTTGTTTGGCGTATGCGGCTCAAATCCATCCATTGGGGACCTGTAGTAAAGTGGACCGCTGAATAAATCTCCGTTTCAAAAATGTAAGTGAGTCCGCAACATATTACTGGTGGATTCCAAATTCATATTGAGGGATCCCTATCATACGAAATAATCATCTTGTAAAGCAATCTGATTCTCCCCAGATATAAACCTGTTACTGCAGGGGCATGTATGTGTGGATAGGAGGTTTAGCCAAGTCTGGGAAAATGGGGATTTTGGCTAAACTTTCCCTCTTGGTGATGCAATTTCTTCACAGGTAGTTTAGGCAAAATCACCAGAGAAGGGGATTTGGTTAAACTTTTCTCATCTAGTCCTGTCATATGGATTGGCCAATCCTAAAAAGTATAGCAAAATTGTAAAATGTGTTGTTACAGCTAAACTTTCCCCCCCTGGTGATGTAATTTATTCACAGGTAGTTTAAGCAAAATCACCAAAGAAGAGGATTTGGCTAAACCTTCACTTTGGTGCTTGTGATTAGCTATTGACAGGTATAATGTACCGAATTATACTTGTGTGAGGATAATGAATAATGTGAGCTAGAGAATAGGGGCGTGAATGTGAGGACTGGCCGAAAAGTAGAGATGATAAAGATTGGATAGAGATAGGATAAAGGCCAGAATGTAGAGATGATAGGGATTGAATATAGGGGCAATAGGCGT
>CAZMMB010000279.1:0-2327 GCA_964567325.1 uncultured Oscillospiraceae bacterium | reverse complement strand
CTCTCTTGCCCGCAGAGAATATGGAGCAACACTTGTAGCGCCTTTTGTATTGCGTACCCAGTCAATAAAAATCTTGTTTTGACGTTTTACCTTTCTCATATTACTGGTGTAGCGGTCATTCCACCTGATTTCCATAACTTGGGCAATGCTCTTTGCAAAATCGTAAAACTTATCCCACGCCGCCAACGGTTTAAACGGCACAACCACATGATAACCTTTTCCACCGCTAGTTTTTAAATAAGATACTAGCGAAAGTTCAGTAAGTATACTTTTTAAGTCCATCACTCCCCCGCGGACCTGGGTTATGTCCATGCCTTCATCAGGGTCTAGGTCAAAGACCATTATATCCGGAGTTTCTATACTAGCTACCTTGCTTCCCCATGTATGAAATTCAAGTGTCCCCATCTGGGCCTCATAAATTAGGCCTGTAATATCTTCAATATAGAAATATTCCTTCATCAAGCCTTCGCTATTAGGAATATTAATCCTTTTAGCATTTTTGTCTCCCTTGCCTGGATGCTTTTTAAAGAAGCAGGTCTGGGAAATACCTTTGGGGCAACGGACTATACTGAGTATTCTATTAGCTACATAAGGCAAAATTATTTCAGCTACAGTCCGATAATACCTTGCCACATCTGCCTTAGTTACGTCGTAGTCTCCGACCCCATCCCCCTTAGCTATTTCGGAATTGTTGAGATTTTCGTATATCACCCTGCTAGGATTTGTGATTTTAATTCCCTCTATAATCAGTTCTCCTGTCGGCCTAATCTGCTGGCTACCTACCTCCGGCATTATCACTGCAGCCCCCCCGGCTATTGCTGCAGCCCCCTCAGTTATTGCTGTGACATTTTCAGTTTCGGTCATAGTTGTAGCCTCCTCCGCCACAGCTGCATTATCCTCTGAAATCGCTACAGCCTCCTCCATCATAGCTACAGGCCCCTCCTTGATGACATCACCTGGTGATTTATCAATGCGCAGACCTTTATAACTGGCATGCCGCAAAAGATTCTTATCTGTCCATTCAGCGAATTTTATTTCAGCAGCCAGCTCTGGCTCCAGCCAGGTAACCTTCTCATTCTTTCCTGTTTTTGGCTCCTCTTTAAAAGGACAACCTTCTCTCTTTATACCTTGAAATTTCTTCTCAAGCTCCACCATGTCTGCTTGGCTGATTCCCGTACCTGCCCTACCCACATAGATTAAATCCTGACCTTCATACACACCTAGCAAGAGGGAACTAACCCCCCAATCTCTCTTATCAGAAAGGGCATATCCACCTATTATAAACTCCTGCCTATTATCACATTTAAGTTTGATCCAGTCCCCATTTCTTAGTCCACTATAAATAGAGTCAGTTTTTTTACCTACTATTCCCTCCATTCCACCTTTGCAAGCTACTTTGAAACTTTCAGCTCCACTACCTTCTACATGCCTGCTATAATGAAGATTGCCAGGAGAATTATTCATCAATTCCCTAAGAATCTCTTTCCTCTGAATGAGTGTACCCCCCCTTAAATCCTCCCCATCCAGTGCTAGAATATCAAAGATAATATATGTCAATTTACCCTTGTTTGGATTAATCATATAGTTTTGTAACCCATGGAAGTCTGTTTTGCCATCCTCATCTACTACTGCTATTTCACCGTCTAAAACCATAGCCCTGCCAGATGCTAAATCCAAAAGCGACCTTTCTATTTCCCTGAATCTCTTAGTATAATCATTACCATTTCTAGTAACTAGCCTAGCAGTATTTCCCTCTACAAAGGCTACTATTCTATAGCCGTCGTATTTGAGTTCATAGATCCAGTCTCCGCTACTGGGGATTTCAGCCATGTGCTTGGCTAGTTGAACAGATACACTGTCAAAGGGGTTTCTTATAATATTATCATCTTGGCCCTCTTCAATTTCATCCATGCTTCTGTTGGTTCTTATGCTTGTTGTATACCCCTCAATGCCTGCCTTATCCCCAGCAAACTCATCCTTTTCCTTGATTAAAAGCCAATTGTCTTTAGTCTTTCCAGATTTAGCCTTCCAGTGAATCAGAACCCATTTCCCCTTTAGCCTCCGGCCTTTTAGAATGAATTTCAACTCCCCTTTGCTTAAGCATTCTTCTACATTACTGTTTGCATAGGGCTCCCAAAAACCTTCATCCCAAATCATAACACTACCGCCGCCATATTCACCTTTAGTAATGGTTCCCTCGAAATTGCGGTATTCAATCGGATGATCCTCAACCTTAGCAGCTAGCCTCCTGTCTTTGGTGTTGTATGAAGGACCTTTAGGTATTGCCCAGCTCAACAAAACCCCTCCCCATTCCAAACGTAAATCAT
>CAZMMB010000278.1:1290-2333 GCA_964567325.1 uncultured Oscillospiraceae bacterium | reverse complement strand
TGCATAAGAACCGACATTTTTCATTCTTTTGGGAAAGTTATTTAAAAAAGAAAACTCCATTTGTTCTCCCTACATTCTACTAGATCTTTATCCTAAAAATCCCTGCTGTTGAGTATTTCCTGGGGAATATATTTATCATCGCCTAATATCTTCAAAATTTCATTTCTGTAATTTTCACTAAAGTTGCCTAAAAAGAGGCTGCCTATATTTCTGTTCTGCTTTTCTTTAGTGTCCGGCAGGGCAATCTTCCTGGCCTTTTTTAACATGTAGATGTATGCTTCGTTAAATGGTTTAATTGGTATCCTGTCTTTAAAAAGTGCTGCCAGGCGTTCATATATCAAGATACCCTCATAATCCAAGTCGCCAAGATATAGTATCTGGTTTGATTCGTCCACCAGATAGGGCTCTGCGCAAAATGTGAAATCCTCGAACGATTTGAATATTCCCTTTCCTTTACCATAGATTAAGGTAGCTATGGGTAGGCCAAAAATAGTATCGTTGCCATTGATTAAATGCCTCCTCATACTGTAAAAGGTATCATTGTTTTCTAGAATTACTAGATTTTGTGGAAGATTTTTATGATGAGAATAGTAGGACAGGGGCTCTGTGGTTTTGTAGACATTTAGGTCCTCTATTGAAAGCCCAAGATTTTTCAATATCCTGCTTCCACCCTCCCTTTGCAAGTGCTTCTCCCTAGCCCAAATCTCAAAACTTCTTTCATTTAACGATATCTGCTCATCCAACAAATCCTTTTTATGAGTTATATAGTCGTTAAGTTGCAAAATGTATTTTCTATCCTGCTTATATTTATCTATGTTTTTTATGTAGTAATCGATTTTCAAACTAGGATGGAGACTAAAGGTCAACTCATTGACATGCTTTTCATTGTCGATTTCTTTATAAATAACCCTATATCTATTATACAGTGCAGGTGTTTTACCGTTAGTCCCAGAGTTTTTTATCGGTTCAATAGACCCATCTTCAATCCCCTTCATTATCAAATCCACTAACTATTATAGGCTTTGGAATAGTTTGTTTATATA
>CAZMMB010000278.1:0-1280 GCA_964567325.1 uncultured Oscillospiraceae bacterium | reverse complement strand
CACTAAGGAGTGATATTCATTCAATTTGTAAAGGCTGGAAATTTCATCGAGACTTATCTTTTTTCTACCCATGTTTCTGATAGAATTCATCTCCTATCAGTCCCTTGTCCATCATTCAAACTTGTGACAATTCCTTTTTTTATTACTTTTTCATATATCCGGTCAAACATTTCCATCGCACCCTTTTGAAAACCTATTTGCGATGATGCCATATAGCTATCATAAATGAGCTTTCCTTTAAAGGGAAGAAGTACAGTTTCCACCATTATGGGCAACTTTCTAAGCATAATACCAGCTATGGAATTGCTAATTCCCTTGACGCCATACATGATATCTTCCCCATTTTTATCTGCGCCAATTAGCAGTGCGAATTCCTTCTTATATTCTATCAACAAAAAAGTTCCCTTTATAAAGCTATTAGACCAAAGCCTTAAAATATCTGCCTCTTCTCGGGGCAAATTACCGTTTTCAATATATTCGTCTATTATTTGGGGATTTTCCCATAGGACCTCCCTAACTATATGCAGCTTCATATCGCTTATCCTATTGGGGTATTCAGGCTCAATCTGTTCTTTTATAACCCGCTTTTTCCTATTTACATATCCTAATAAACCATACCATATTTCATAGAACTGCCTTGACTCCTCATCGCTTAGACGCGCCAATTCTGATTCCTTGCTTGCGCCACAACATTTTTTATATTTTTTTCCGCTACCGCAGGGGCAGGGATCATTGCGCCCCACTTCCCTTGCCTTTGCGATTGGAAAAGGGACTACATTTTCTGACCTTTTTGAGCGAATCTTAGTCAGCTCCTTCGGGGTGTGCCCATTGTTTTCCCACAAACGGATATTATTACTAGCATCCATTATATGATTTAAGAGTTCCTGCATCTGTTCCTCGCTGTCAAACACTAGGTCATATCTGTTTATGGCATCGATTATATTGCCGATTTCAAACTCTCCTTCAAAGCAAGCTAGTATCTCCTCATAGCATCTGTATACGTTTTTTGTGACACCGAAAATATCATACATATAGTGTATAAGATTGTCCCAATAGGGGTTATCATCATATTCTTCCTTGACATATTTTAGAAATTCATCCTTTTGAGGTAAATATCTGGGCTTGTCACCCTGAAGTTCAACTAAATAGTCGGCCCCATCGAAATCATCCATATAAACACCATTAACCAAATAGTTTTTATAGAAGCAATAATTCCCTTCCTTTAGTACTAAAGGCAAGAGCAGGTTATAAACCTCATCACTAGTGACTTGTTCCCCATT
>CAZMMB010000277.1:0-2342 GCA_964567325.1 uncultured Oscillospiraceae bacterium | reverse complement strand
GCCTGACGGTAATACTATCAATAGTTTTTTTACCGATTTTAGCTGTATTTTTGACCAAAATGAGCAGGTCATCCCTGTATTCTATAGCTGCTTGCGGTGCTACATCCTTCTTCCTAATTCAGACTGCATTGAACGTTTTTGGTTCCTTGGATATCTTGCCCCTAACTGGAATAACCCTTCCCTTTGTTTCAAACGGGGGATCTTCCATGATAAGTTCTTGGGCCTTGTTAGCCTTTGTTAGGGCTGCTGATGAGCGGGGAAGGAGGCAACTAAATGAAACTATTGACTAGAAGATCCCTGATATTAGTCATTTTTATATTGGTATTTTTCCTTTCCCTTATAGGATTTTCAATCGATTATGTGAATAAGGCTTCCACATGGGCAATGGAACCTTATAATAAACACATTTATAAGGATGGTATTTTAATTGCTAATGTAGAAATTTCGGACCGCAATGGGGATATATTATTTCAAACCGTCGATAATGTAGCCAGCTACAATAAAAATTCAAATATCAGAAAGGCCACAATGCACGCAGTGGGTGATTCGTTTGGAAATGTGGCGACCAGCGCCCAGGTTGCATTCAGCCATGAGCTAGTGGGTTGGAGTTTGCTTCAGGGTGTTTATAGGCACGGGTTTTCCCCCACCCCCCGGCTCTCCCTAAACATAGATGGGGATTTATGCAGGCTAGCTTACCAGGCCTTAAATGGTAGAAAGGGCGGGGTAGGAGTATACAACTATAAGACAGGAGAAGTTCTATGTATGGTCAGCTCGCCAACTTTCGACCCTGAAAACATACCTCATATTGAGAAAAACCCTGAAAAATATGAAGGAGTATATATAAATAGATTGCTGTCCGCCTCCTATACGCCAGGATCTATATTTAAATTAGTAACTGCTGCTGCGGCCATTGATAATATAAAAGACATAGACAATCGGGTTTTTGAATGTTCAGGAAAACTAGAAACGGATGGTGGCCTTGTAAGCTGCCCCCATTCCCATGGGGAAATAAATTTCAAGGAGGCCCTTGCCAAATCTTGCAATGTGGCCTTCGGCCAAATATCTCTTGAACTGGGTCCTGATATTTTGCAAGGATATGCCGAAAAAGTAGGCTTCAATTCGTCTATTAAGGTTGATAGAATAAAAACTGTTCCAGGTAAAATTAATTTGGATCAGGCTGAGGGCTGGGACCTGGCATGGGCCGGAATCGGTCAATATACAGATACGGCAAATCCTATGACTTTCTTGACCTTTATGGGGGCTGTAGCTAACCAAGGAAAAAGGGTTGACCCGAAAATCCTGAATCAAAACAAACTCAAATCAGGCTTAGCAGGGTCCTTCCGGGGTCAAAAACGCATTATGTCAAAAACAACTGCAAATAAGCTTAAGGAAATGATGAGATACAATGTAACCGATGGTTATGGGGATAAGAAATTTAAAGAATTAAAGCTTTGCGCAAAGACAGGCACTGCCCAGGTAGGTGAAAAAGAAAGACCCCATGCCTGGTTCGCTGGCTTTATGGACAGGGAAGATTGCCCTCTGGCCTTTATTGTTATCGTTGAAAATGGAGGTGCCGGCATAGAGACGGCAGCCCCCATTGCAAATGAAGTCCTGCAAGCAGCCTTGATGAAGTCCTGCAAGCAGCCTTGAAAAAGTCCTGCAGGTAGCCTTGATGTTTAAGTAATCATATTGTATATTTTAAGGGTTGAATCATAGACTTCCCTTATATACTGATGATAGTCGTTCCTGAAATCAATGAAAAGTTGATTGTTTTCTTCGACGGCAGATTTATAAGCCGCCCACGAATACCACATGATTGCAGCGATTACACATAGGCCCAATACGCGGAATTGCTCCTCTAAGCTTCCCTGTCTGCCCAGGTAATATTTCAACATCAGGAGGATATCTTTTTCCCTATATTCTGCATCCACACAAAATGTAGCTATATCCTCAAAAGGATAGGACATAGCCGGAAATTCCATATCTATTAGCAGGGGATAATTATATTCGTTGGTTATCAAAATATTATTTATAGATGCATCTCCATGAGTAAAGCACAATTTCATATCGTCACTATATATAGATTTCTTAAAATTGCGCATCTTTGCCAGATAGTCATCAAAGCCTTCTAGATAATATTTTTCACCTTTCACCTCATGTACAAAGGTTTTATACCTTTCCATTCTATCGAAAAGGGTATCCTTAAAGGGGAAATCTATTTCTAGCTGGTGTAGTTTTTTCAAGGAGCCCATACACGCAACAAGCTCATCCCTGGATGTATGGGAGGGAATTCTGCTGTTCATATAGTATTTGCTTATTTTAATGCCTGTTTCCTTGGACAG
>CAZMMB010000276.1:0-2359 GCA_964567325.1 uncultured Oscillospiraceae bacterium | reverse complement strand
GTGTTGCGGCGGGAGCTTCAACTCCTGAACGCATCATTAAGGAGGTTATTTCCACCATGAGTGAATCCATCACTGAGATTAAAGAAATGCAGATTGCAGACGCGGATGACAACCCCGCAAGGGAAGAAATCGTTGTCGAAGATTTGACCCCGGCAGAGATACCGGAGGATGAAGCTGAAGTTGCACCAACAGAAGAGGCAGTTACTGAAGAAGCTGAAGTTGCACCAACAGAAGAGGCAGTTACTGAAGAGGCATCCAACCCTATGGATGATTTTATGGATGAAATCGACAAACAAATGATTTTGCCAAACAGGGGTGAAATTGTTGAAGGCGAAATAGTCCATGTAAGCGACCGGGAAATTGTAGTGAATCTAGGGTGCAAGAAAGATGGTATCATACCAAAGGATGAGTTGATTCTCAAGGACAATCAAGTGTTAACTGAAACCTTTAAGGCAGGGGACAGCATCCAGGCTAAAGTCATCAAAACTGATGATGGTGAAGGGAACATCCTCCTTTCAAAGAGAAAGCTTGAAATCAACGAACATTGGGATGAAATCAATGAAGCCCTTGACAATAAAACAGTGGTCAATGCCAAGGTCGTCAGGGATGTAAAAGGCGGAGTGATAGCAGTATACAAGGAAGTATCCGGCTTCATTCCCATGTCGCAGCTGTCTGACAGGTATGTGGAAAAAGCAGATGAGTTTATTGGAAAAGTGCTTCCCGTAAAAGTCAGCAGGGTTGACCAAAGAAGAAATAAGGCGGTATTTTCTCATAAGGCTTACTTAAACGAGGAAAAACAGAAGAGAATACAAGAAATCTGGAAAGCCCTCAACGTGGGCGATATTGTAGAAGGCACAGTAATGCGTTTTACGGATTACGGTGCTTTTGTAGATATTGGGGGTCTCGATGGACTTCTGCATATATCGGAGATTTCTTGGGGCAAACTCAAGCATCCCCAGGAGGCTTTAACCATAGGGGAAAGAATCGATGTAAAGATTCTTTCCATGAATAGCGAAAAGGGCAAGATTTCATTGGGCCTTAAGCAAACCCAGCCGGAGCCCTGGTCCGTAATAGATGAAAAATATGAAGCGGGGCAGATTATATCAGGCAAGGTTGTCCAGATAAAAGAATATGGAGCCTTTGTGGAGTTGGAGCCAGGCCTTGATGGTCTAGTTCATATTTCCGAGATAGCCCATAAGCGTGTTGCTAATATTATGGACGAGCTAGATATTGGGGAAATTGTTCAGATAAAAATTCTCGATATAGATAAGGAAAGAAGAAGAATAAGCCTGTCTATAAAGGAAACTACAGAGCCTTCTATTTTAGAAGAGGGAGAAATTTCCCTTGTGGAAAAATCGGACAAGGTAGAAAAGGTTGAGGAAGAAGAAAGCCCTGCCGAGCAAGCCGAAGCCACTGATGAAGTTCCAGTCGAAAAGAATGAGGCGGAGGAAGTGGCAGAAGAACCCAATGTGGAAGCCGAAGACGTAGTTGAAGCAGAGGGAACTGAAGAAGACTTCTAAACCGGAAGATAGCAATTGTTAAAGGGGACGGCTCTGCGTGATATGAGTCGTCCTTTTGTAGTTTAGGAGATTGATAGATGAATATAGTATTGATAGGCATGCCTGCTTGTGGCAAAAGTACGGTAGGTGTAGTGCTAGCTAAAGCCATGAGAAAATCATTTCTTGACACGGATTTGCTTATTCAAGAAAGACAAGGGGATTTGCTGCAAAACATTGTAAACAAGCAAGGTCATGATGGCTTTATATCCATAGAGGAGGAGGCCATAAGGTCAATAGATACTAACAATTCTGTAATCGCCACAGGTGGGAGCGTTGTTTACAGTAAACCGGCAATGGAACATCTGAAGGAATTGGGCAGGGTCATATATATAAGGCTATCATTTGAAACAATCGATGAAAGGCTCCACAATATTTGTTCAAGGGGAATAGCCATGGAGGAGGGGGAAACTCTTGAAGATCTTTATGAAAAAAGGATACCCCTCTATGATAAGTATTCGGATTTAATTATAGATGGTGAAGGACTTAGCGTAGAAGAGGTTGTTGAGGAAATTATTGCAAGGATTCATCAATGAGTTCCTGGGCATTTCTAAGGGTTGTATCCGTTATATGGAGTCCCCCTAAAAGGCGTGCGATTTCATAAACCTTGTCCTTTTCATTTAGGATATTTACCCTAGTCGCAGTCTTGCCCTCGGATTCCTCCTTTGAAATTAGGTAGTGATAATCTGAAAAAGCAGCTATTTGGGCTAGGTGGGTGATGCATATCACCTGATGGCTTTGGGAGATTTCCCTCATTTTGTTGCCGACGATACTTGCAGTTACACCGCTAATACCGCTATCAA
>CAZMMB010000275.1:0-2364 GCA_964567325.1 uncultured Oscillospiraceae bacterium | reverse complement strand
ATCGCAGGCTTCTAAGCAAGGGGTATTCCCCAAGGCATTTAAAACTTCCTCTACTAGAGGGTATGACCTCATCACCCAGGGGGGAATGATGGAATACCTGTCCCCAGTCTGTATTAGGGCTAGTGCGTAGGCCAATTCCACCGGATTCTGGCCTATGAAGGCTTGTATATCTACTTGTCTGCATATTTTCCCCTCAAAGACCTCTCTAATCAGGCCCTTTAAGTCCTCATGGCCAATTAGCCGGCCCACCCCCTTGTTAGGGTTTAGCCCATAGCCATTGATTTTTAAAAAGGAACTGAATTCCTTACTATCTTTTAGCAGGCCATAGTAAATCTCCCTCAATGAAGGCTTTAAATGCTCAAAGGCAGCTGCTTCGTCATAGTATAAATCCCTGGCCTTGCGGGCATCACTCAAGGGATTATTTATATCATCGTTTTGTAACTTATCATCCTTAAGAAGAGCGTGGTAGGGTTTTGATGGGAAGAGCAGGGGGGAAAGGGGCAAGGTATCTATTATGCCCACTATGCCTGCCTGGTGGAAAATATCAGCCAGGTATCTGGCATCATGTTTAAGTATGTTGTGGCCACAGACATATTTAACATCCTTTAAGAAAGACAATAACTCGGCAGTGGACCTACCTTTTAACTCGCTCCCATCGCCTTTAACAGCTCCGATAGCCAGAATCCGTCCCCTAGCCATTTCTATTTCTGCATCTACAAAAGCTATCTGTCTCATACTACCCTTCCTAACTGTAGATTTAAAGAACAAACATTAGCAATAGTATATATGAGGATTATTGGCTTAACAAGGATTTGCAAGCAATTTGAAAATGCACATAGGGGACTGGCTGAATGTCCAGGCCCCTATGCACAAATTAGGCTTATAGGTAGGTTTTATTGCTATTCTACCTGGGTAGTCAGGAATATAGGAAGGCCCATGTGGCCAATCCTGTCCTGATAACCTTCAATATCATCCATATGACGGTCTTCATCCTTAAGTATTTTCTCAAGAACGTCTCTAGTGGCAAAGTCCTTGACTTCCCCAGCCAGCTTTATTGCTTCATTGTAGGCTGCAATTGCATCTACCTCAGCTAGACGATCATTTTCCAACTGCTTGTCAACAGCGTCGCCGATATGTATGTTCCTAAGCTCGTGAACCACCGGGGTTCCTTCAAGGAACAAAATTCTTTCAATGAGCATTTCTGCATGCTTCATTTCATCGATAGCTCTTTTTTCGAAATTTTCGTGGAGCTTTTCATAGCCCCAATCAGCACACATTTCTGAATGAACCATGTACTGGTTTATAGCCGTAAGTTCATCAGCCAGTAGTGAATTTAAGGTTTCGATTAATTTTGGATCACCTTTCATTAAAATCCCCCTTTCCTACGTCTAGAAAAAATTACCTACCAATAGATTACCATCCTTCGGTGGAAGATGCAATTAATTTTGCCAGTCCTTTTCCAGCGGGATATGCTTTCTTTGATATAGGGAATACCAAATGAACATAGATAAGCCTCTAAGGGCGGCTGACACAGTAATCCCCACCCACAGGCCATTCATCCCCATCCACTGGACGAATATCCAGCAGAGCAAGGGCCTAATCAAATTGGATATTATGCTGCACAGGCTGGGCGGAAGGGTTTTTCCAATTCCCCGAAAGGCTCCAGAACAGGCTGATTCAAAAGCCATAAAAATCTGGCTGGCCGCCAGTATTTTGAGATAGGTTCCACCCATATCCACAATGCCCGCCGGTTCACTGATAAAAATCGCAAATAGGAAGGTCCCTCCCCCTATCAGAAGTAGGGTAACCATTAGCTCCCAAACCATAAGCACAGCAAGGGAAAGCTTATAGGCCCGCCTAATTCGTTGCCACAGGCCAGCCCCATAGTTCTGACCTACAAAGGCAGTGATTGCCGAAGAAAAGCCTACCCCTATCAACCATGACAATGATTCTATCTGGGTCCCTACCCGGTGTACTGCCACCGCCATTTCCCCGTACCAGGCGGCTGCCATGGCTGTGACAACCATAGAAAGTAAGGTAAAAGCACCGCTTTCCGCAGCTATAGGTAGGCTCCAAGCAAGGGTAACCCTGGTCTCATCCCCGTGGATTCTGCCGATTATCTTGAAGCCGCTAAAGGGCCTGTTGCGGTGGTGTTTTGAATAGTAGATAAAGATAATAAAAACCACAATTTGTGCAATTACCGTTGCTATAGCCGCCCCTCTGACTCCCCAGCCCAGGTAGAGAATCATAAGGGGGTCTAAAATCATATTTACTATAAGGCCTAAGGCGTTGGCCCTGAAGCTGAGCCTTGAATTTCCCGCTCCGGTGAAGGTTCCGGTTATTGAACCCGATACAAAGAAAAAA
>CAZMMB010000274.1:0-2380 GCA_964567325.1 uncultured Oscillospiraceae bacterium | reverse complement strand
AGACCAGTCTGGTCCCCGCCCGCAAAAGCGTCGAGGGTGGTGGCATGCAGATGCCCAATCAAGGAGCTCAACAAGGAGGAAATACACAACCTGCTCAATATTGCAGATTGTGATGGAATATTTTTTACGGATACATTCTCAGAGATTTTTGACGACTTCCCAATTAAAGAAAAAATTCTGATGAAGGTGTATGGAGATAGGATAGGCTTAGAAGAAAAGCTAGACCTTGAAGATGTCGGGAATGAGGGGACAAGTTGGGCAGAACTGGTTGCTAAGGGTGAAACTCTGGTAAAAGAAGGGGACAAGAGCTTCATAATGAAGGAGCTAGATCCGCGTGAGATGGGCATGTTGCTATTTAGTTCGGGTACAACAGGAAGTGCTAAAGGCGTCATGCTTTGCCACGAGAATATTGTCAGCAATATTATGGATACCTGCAGAATAGTAGATATTAAACCCAGCGACAGGACTCTTTCCCTCCTACCGATCCACCATACCTTTGAAAACACCTTAGGTATGTTGCTGGTCCTATACAGGGGCGCTTCGGCAGCCTTTTGTGAAGGTTTGAAATATGTCACAAAGAATTTCATTGAGGCTAAGGCTACAGTTCTTATTGGGGTGCCACTTATTTTTGAGTCTATTTATAACAAGATATGGAAGCAGGCAGAAAAAAATAATTTAAAAGGGACCTTGGAAAAGGCTATAAAATTCAATAAAATCCTTAAAAAAATAGGAATATCTGCAGAAAGGAAGTTGTTTAAAGCCATATATGAAAGTTTTGGTGGCAACTTGCGTCTAGCAGTTTGTGGGGCTGCATCAATAGATCCGAATGTATGCAAGGGATTCGAGGACTTTGGGATAGATTTCTTGCAGGGATATGGTCTGACGGAATGTTCACCACTTGTGACTGGGACCCCGGATTTCAGCGATAGGCGGAAGAAATATGGGTCCGTAGGACCTGTAGTCCCCAGTGGTAAAATTAAAATAGTTGACAAGGATGAAGATGGTGTAGGAGAAGTTGTTTACAGTGGGCCAAATGTAATGCTAGGTTACTATGAAATGCCTGAGGAGACGCAAGAAGTCCTCAAGGATGGATGGTTTCATACAGGGGACTTAGGCTATCTCGATGACGACGGCTGGCTCTATTTAACTGGCAGGAAGAAAAACGTCATAGTCACCAAAACCGGGAAAAATATATATCCTGAGGAAATTGAACTCTTTGTTAATCGGAGCAAGTATGTCCATGAAAGCGTGGTCCATGGCGTGGATGAAGATGAGGATGCAGGCACCATAGTAGGTGTGCAAATACATCCGGACTATGACTTAATATATGAGGAATTCGGGGCTGGTTTAGATGATGCCGGAGTATATAAACTACTCAGGGAGGCTATAAGAGATATAAATGAAAAGCTACCTATTTACAAGCGAATAAGAAACATAAGCATCAGGAAAGATGAATTTATTAAGACTACTACAAAAAAGATAAAAAGGTTTAAACACATAACGAAATAGTTGCTTGCTTTGCATTTTCAACTGACAATTCCACTGGCATACCTAAGGGTAGGGTGAGTTGGGGATAGCTGTGACCGCACCTTATATTTTCAACAACGGGTATATTGTAGGGTTGAAAGATCTGGTAAAACATCTTGGATAAGGATTGTTGGTATGAGTCTTTTCCACCATGGGAATTATGTGTAAAGGTTCCCAACATTACCCCTTTTATCTCATCAAACTTGCCGGCCAGCCTAAGCGCCGTAAGATTTCTATCAATTTTGTAGAGGCTTTCATCTACCTCTTCTAAGAAAAGTATTTTATCCCTGCCTTCGATATCATAGGGGGAGCCCAGGGTTGATGCAATAACCGACAGGTTACCGCCCGTCAGTATTCCCTGGCCCAGCCCTGCATGCAGGGTCCTTATAGGCTGGTTGGGAGGATTTTCAATTTTTCCAGCTTCAAAGCCTTTGAACAAGGATGAACGTAGGGCATTTATAGTAAAATCATCCAGCTTATTGTATCCGGTCCATGGCATGGGACCGTGATAAGTAATAAAGCCACAGAATCTATTAAAGACTGTGTGAAGGGCAGTAATGTCGCTGTAGCCTACGAAAACTTTGACCTTTTGCGATATACCATGGTAATCCAGCAAGGGTAGAATACGGCCTGCCCCATAACCACCTCTCAAGCAAAAAATTCCCTTAATAGTAGGATCTAGGAAGGCTGCATTTACATCATTTGCCCTTTGTTGGTCAGGTCCTGCTAGGTAGCCATCGGATAAATAGCAACTTTTCGATGGCAAAGGGGAAAGCTCCAGGAATTTTATAGAATCTATAGCTATTTGAAGCTCATCCTCTGTCACTGGCGATGAGGGTGCAATAATGGCAAC
>CAZMMB010000273.1:605-2390 GCA_964567325.1 uncultured Oscillospiraceae bacterium | reverse complement strand
AGGTTTATAAATTAGTATAGAAGTTTAGCCATATTTTCAAACAAATTTGGCTAAACTTTTTTAAAATCACTATTAGGGCCAGTAACAACTTGCATAATGTGGGGCCGGGGAGGGAAAATAATAATTGGAGGCGAAAATAAAGGAGTGACAATTCAAGTAATGTTCGCCCCATGGTCGTACATTAGAAAGATTTCGACAAAAAAACCGTCTTTTTGAGTCGAAATGCTTTGCAGAATTACTCTTCCAAGCATATAATAATTAGTAGTGTCTAGTTGCATTCGAAATTTGCAGAAGGGGTTAACATTCAGTTACTGAAGAACAAGATAATTAGCGATGGGGCCGTTATAGGAAGGGACATAATAAAAATTGATTCCTTTTTAAATCACCAATTAGATGTGGGGTTAATATCGGAAATAGGTAGGGAGTTTGGGCAAAAATTTAATAATATTTCAGTTGATAAAATACTGACTATAGAGGCCTCCGGCATAGCCATTGCTTGCGCTACGGCTATGTTTATGGGGAACTTGCCTGTAGTTTTTGCTAAAAAAGCGGCTCCAACCACCATGATTGATGGTTGTTATACCACTGAGGTTACTTCTTTTACTAAACGAACTGTTTCCAAAGTGATGGTATCCAGGAAATACATATTAAAAAGTGAGAGGATTTTAATTATTGATGACTTTATGGCCCACGGTGAAGCTGCATTGGGTCTTGCTAGGCTGGTTGAGCAGGCTGGGGCGTCTGTGGTTGGTATAGGAATAGCCGTTGAAAAAGCCTTTCAGGGCGGATCTCTAAAGTTGGGGCAAAAAGGTTATAAAGTGGAATCCCTAGCCGTGATAAGTTCTATAGAAGAAGGTCATATTATTTTTAGCTAACAATTAAAAGTTATTTAACAAACAAAGGAGAGAAAAGAATGAAGAAGGTATTATTGGTTTTTTTAGTACTGATGCTAGCTATGGGAACCTTGGCTGGCTGCGGAGGTGGATCTAATGATTCTGATGATAATGGCCACAATGCATCTGATGTTACAAAGATTGGTTTTCTCTATATAGGTACAGTTACGGATGGCGGTTATAACCAGGCTCAACACATAGGGGCTATGGCTGTTGAAAAAGAGTTTGGGGGCACCGTCGAAATTCTTTATGCTGAAAATGTTGCAGAAGATATCCAGGCGGTTAAAACCAATGCAATTAATATGATAGATAACGGAGCAACAATTATTATCGGTACCAGCTTTGGACACATGACTGGAATAGCGGAACTAGCAGAAGAATATCCTGATTTGAATTTCCTGCATTTTTCAGGGAACATGATGAATGATACTAACTTTGGTAACTACTTTGGTGCTATGGAAGAAGCAAGATACTTGTCCGGCATAGTGGCTGGTATGAAAACAGAGAATAATAAACTAGGTTATATTGCCGCCTATCCATATACAGAGGTATGCATCGGAATTAACTCCTTCTTCTTAGGGGCGAAATCAGTAAATCCAGATGTAACCATGAACGTGGTCTACATTAATAGCTGGGGCGATGCAGCTTTGGAACAAGCAGCTGCTGAGTCTCTGTTAGCTCAAGGTTGCGACGTGCTTACTCAACATGCTGATACATCGGCGGCGCAGGTGGCAGCAGAAAAGGTCGGGGCCTTTGCTGTAGGTTATAACCTAGATAATAGCAAAATAGCTCCTGGATCATTCCTGACATCACCTATTTGGTTCCATGAGGCCTACCTTGTACCAACCATTCAAAAGATGATTGATGGGACTTACGTGCCAGAATCTTATTA
>CAZMMB010000273.1:0-595 GCA_964567325.1 uncultured Oscillospiraceae bacterium | reverse complement strand
TGGCTGATGGTTACATCGGGTTGGCCCCTCTAACAGACCTAGTCTCGGACGAGGCAAAAGCTGAGGTTGAAAGGGTTAAGGCCGAAATAGAAGCAGGGAATTTCCCAATATTTGTAGGGCCGCTCAAAGATAATGAGGGCAACGAAGTTGTGGCAGAAGGCCAAGCTCTTACAGAACGGGATGATATTTGGAAAATGGAATATATCCTTGAAGGTATTACGGCAATACAATAGCATTTAATAAATAAAATGGGCGGTTCTTATCTGGACCGCCTCTTTCAAGTTGGAGGAAATCATGGAGCCGGTTAAGGCAATCGAAATGAAGGGGATCAGTAAGGCCTTTGGGGCTGTAAAAGCAAATGAAGATGTGGACCTGACCGTACTTAAGGGAGAGGTCCATGCCCTGCTTGGAGAAAATGGTGCCGGGAAGAGTACCTTGGTAAATATATTGTCAGGAATTTACCGCCAGGACAGCGGCAGGGTATCCATCTATGAAAAAGAGGTGAATTTTACATCGCCAAAGGATCCCATATCCATGGGGATAGGCATGATTCACCAACATTTTAAATTGGTGGATGTAATGACAGCTCATCAGA
>CAZMMB010000272.1:0-2397 GCA_964567325.1 uncultured Oscillospiraceae bacterium | reverse complement strand
ACCCGCACCTATGCCGATAATGGCAATACCTACAGTGCCTGCCGTTGTCCAGGAACTACCTGTCGATAAGGATACAATTGAACAGATTAGACATGATGCTATTAAGAAAATACTTGGATTAAGTAATTTCAGGCCGTAAAAAATCATAACTTGAATAATACCGCCTGACAGCCAGGAGGCTATTAGCATACCTACCACCATGAGGATGAAACAAGCCTGCATGGCTGAATTTATGCTATTAAGTATCCCTTTCTCCATAAAGTTCCAACTATAACCATTAATTTTGGCAATTATGGCTGCAACTATACCGGAAAACAAAAGGGGAATGTGAATATAACCGTCATACTGTATAATGGTATATCCCATGGAAACGATAATTGTTAAAAATACGATGGCTATTTGCCAACCAGGAACTTTCTTACCCATTTTATCTCACTTTCTTTTCCTAAGATATAATTAATAAAATAGTTTGCATTTATGGGGGATGTCCTATTTGTACCCTGACAATAAGGACACCGCCCCAGATTATTAAACTTTACTTTATGCCTGCCCTTTCCTTAAACTTTTCAACTGAATTAATTCTTACTCCTAAAATTTCTGCAATCCTGAACTTAGCTTCCATACCTATGTTAGCCTCTGCACAGGGTTCTACGTGAGCAAGACCAATACCCAGTTCTTCCCTTAATTCAGACATGGTAACCACGTCACAAAGTTCTTCTAAAGTAACATTGAGCTTCTCTGCAACATATTTTTTGGCTTCGTCAATTTTCATTTTGTGACTTAGCTGCATTCTCATCACCAGATCTCCGGCAGTTCGAACGCCGCCCATACTTGCGACTATACCATGAGTTGCCTCAGCTCCTAAGGGATCTCCTACGCCCACCTACAAGCCGTCTATTTTGCAGATTTCCACAAGGGCCTTGTCAACCCTTGATACCACGTCGCCAGGTAAATTTTCACACATTGGTACCCCGCAAACACCCATACCAGCATTAGCATGGATAGGTATTTCTGCTACTTCCGTGCAGGCCTTAATAAAAGTACATACCCTTGCCATGTTCCATGGAAATGTCATATTGCAGTTGGTGTTTACAACGGGGCCAAAAATAGAGGCACCTGCTTTTTCGGCCAGTTTAACTTGCTTATGAGGATAAAGACCTGCTAGGCGAACACCTTCATACTTCAGCCTGCCATGCATGCCTAAAACAAACTCCCCTGCCATGCCAATCTCAACATTTAGATTGGGAAATTTCTCTTTAATAGCTTCTGTGGCTTTTAATGATACGAGAAAATCCGCATCACCTGCAGCACCGCTGGTATCCAAATTGATACCGTCGGCCCCCACATCATCCATCTGTTCAGCTACATAAAGAATGTCTTTTACTGCTAAATCTACAGCTTCTTCCTGGGCGGCCAACGCTTCCTTAATCCTGCCCTCAGGTAAAAGAACCGCCCAATTTTCCACCGGACCATCAGGCTTTGTGTAAAAGCCTAAGTTTGGCATAGCACCATAGAACAAGGGCATTGTGGTGCGGTTTAGTGCATGTTTCAAGACAGTAGCCTCTCGTTTAGCTACACCCTTCACCGTCTTATAGTTATAATCGCTATAACCTATGTCCACCGAATCAGAGCCTAGGACTCTTTCGTGAATCATAGCATTTACCGCCCTATCCACGGGTATGCCACACTTTGTGTTAATTTTATCTGAGCCCGAATCATTTGTCGTCACTATCTGCATTCCCGGCTCAACGCCGACTATGCTTCCCGGCATGGTGATTATCCTGTACAAATGCTCAAATTCCTCATCAGTGAGTGGAGATATTTTCCCCCGCATAACAGCATCTTCCATTCCGGCCTTCATATCTTCCCGGATTTCACCTTCCGTCATGTGGACAATAGATCCATCGCCCATCCGAGTGAAATATTTTTTTTCCTCCATCTTATCCCTCCTTCCTTTCTAACTCATTTGCTTCTGCTTCTCCCTCAAGAACAATATCGTGTATTTTCTTGCGCACATCCTCTGGCAGAGGGGTGGGTTTATAGTTCTCAAGAATTTCAATGGCCTGCTCCCTGGCAAGGTCCACAATATCCTTAGAACCAGCCTTTTCCCAGCTATCCCTCATTTTCCTGTTAATAAGAGTTGTTGTTGATAACTCCTGACGCATATGCTTAAGGGTATGCCTTTCTGCTAAGAAATTACCTGCCGGACCAACTTTTTTAATGACATCTAGGGCAATTGTTTCTTTATTAACTGCAATACCCTGGAGCACTCTCCGCACCATCTTAACGATTTCCTGGTCGATTAACAGCTGCTCATAGCCCATGGTCATTCCCATTTCCAACATACCCATTCCGTAAATCACATTGCTCCCTGTCAATGCGGGCAGAATGGCTGTC
>CAZMMB010000271.1:0-2413 GCA_964567325.1 uncultured Oscillospiraceae bacterium | reverse complement strand
TTGACCAGGGCCGGCGGACCAGGCACACCCGACGCGCTAATTTGACCAAGGCCACCGGATGTTAAAGAAAAAACCTTAGAGTATAGTTATCATTGGCAAATGACAAGAAAAAAGGAAGAGGATAAAAATCCCCTTCCCTTCATACAAACAAACCTGTAATATTTAATTACCAGAAAAACAGACAGGAGGGTTTTATGTTAAAAGAAATGCTATCAGAAAACGGGTTAGACTTCAATGCTTTGGAAAAAAAATTTTTAGGATTGGTTGTGACTACGCTGTAGGTATTATGGAGCAATTACTGTCACGTGGAATAGAATTTCCTGTTTGACAGGAAAGGGACCATGTAATAGAATTAGCGATAAGAAACAGGGGGAGATTGAAGATGGACAATTGCATTTTCTGTAAGATTGCAAATAAAGAGGTTGCTGGTGATATAGTTTATGAGGATGAAAATATCCTCGCATTTAATGACCTGAATCCCCAGGCGCCGGTGCATGTGCTGATTATACCGAAAGAACATATCTCGTCAATGGATCAAGTAAATAATGAGCATGCACAATTGATGGGAGACTTGCTTGTAAAGGTCAAGGATATTGCGGCTAAATTGGGGCTTGACAATGGTTATCGTCTTGTTAACAACTGTGGCGATGATGGAATGCAGACTGTACAGCACCTGCATTTTCACCTTTTAGGAAAGAGAAAAATGCTCTGGCCACCGGGTTGATTTTCTAAGGATTTACAAATTATTCTTGATTTTCCGATAGAATGTATGTATAATATAATGTGTTGTATGCGGAACCGTTCCATGCATCTAAAGTCCTAAATATGGAGGGAGGGAAAATGGATATATGGCTCAGGTTGTAGTTAGAGAAGGTGAAAACCTTGAAAGCGCATTAAAAAGATTTAAGCGCTCTTGCGCTAGAGATGGCGTAATGTCGGAGCTCAGAAAAAGAGAACATTATGAAAAGCCTAGCGTTAAGAGAAAGAAGAAATCAGAAGCAGCTCGTAAAAAAGCAAAAAAATATTAGTTAAAAAGGCTAAACAAATGACATACGGACATAGGCAACCTGCCGAGGCTATGTCTGAATATATAGGCAGGACGAAAGAAAAAGATGCCCTCTCGATTTAAGAAGCAGGATGAACGGAAAGATTCGCATTTAAACAAAAAAATATAGGATGATTTTCATTGCCTTAAGATAACCCGGCTTTCCGGGTTATTTTTTTATCCCGAAAAACATAATGTATAAAGATTGGAGGGGGTACTCATGTTTGTAGCCGATGAATTGTTTTACGATTTTAGCGTTAACCTGCCCAGAGTATTGATTGGCGGTAAGACCGGGGTCCTAGATCATGTAAAGAAACTTCTAATAGTGACGGAAGCTAATATAGTGGCAAACTGTGGGGCTGGCCACATATCTTTGCATGGTAAAAATCTAATCATAAGACAACTTTCAGATGAAAGGGTAATAGTAAGCGGGGATATAGAAACGGTCGAACTTTACATGAGTAAGGGGTAGTCCCATGCATTATAAAGACATTCATGTAGAGGGGTTTGAAATTCACAGGCTGCTATCCCAATGCCTTAAAGATGGTATAGGGCTGAAAAATATCAAAATACTGAATGATTATCAATTCACAGCCCGTATTTACGGCCTAGATTGGACTGGTTTTTCCCGGATTACAAAAAATAAGTATTCAGTGAAAGTTCTTAAGGAGAAGGGTGCTAGGCATTCAATTTCCAAACTTACTGCCAATCCATTCACCGTGGTAGGTCTAATTCTATTTGTAGTTATAATTTTCCTTCAGACAACATTTATTTCTGAAATCAGGATATACGGATACGAAAAACTTACAGAAAGGGAGATTTTAGAATCTTTAGAGGAAGTGGGGCTTTTCCCAGGCGGCAGTAAATATATCGATTTGGAGCAAATTAAGATAGACATGTTTCGCAAGCTGGAAAATTTAAGTTGGATAGGTATTGAACTCAAGGGGGGCTTGGCCCTTGTAACCATTGCAGAGGGCCTTGCAGCACCTTCAGATACCGATATGAATGAGGATGTTAGTTGCCATATTGTAGCCAAAAAAGAAGGTTATATTGAAAAGGTCATAGCCAGGGAAGGAGTAGGATTAGTTGAAAAAGATGATTTTGTCAATGTTGGAGAAATACTAATTTCGGGTATAATAGGAATCGAGGACAGTAGCTATGCTAGTGATTCAGAGACGCCTAACTATAGGTATGTACATTCAGACGGTGAGGTGTATGCCAAAACGGTCCATCGTTTTATATGTTATCAGGAAGTTCACAAGACTGAAAAAAAGGCCCTGGCAAAAGCTCTTCCAGGCTTGGGATTGAGAGTGGGAAACCATTCCTTTAATACGGCAGACCTTCTAGCTCCCTATGAGTTATCCTCCT
>CAZMMB010000270.1:0-2430 GCA_964567325.1 uncultured Oscillospiraceae bacterium | reverse complement strand
TCCGGGGAATACGGTCTCACCAGACAAGGGATACATGAAACCATTAAGCGTGGAGAAAGAAAACTTCGGGATTATGATAGGAAACTGAAGTTGATCAGCAAATATGAGAAAGAAGAAAGAACCATAGATTATCTAAAAGAAGAGATTGTACAATTAATTTCCACATTTGGACATGATCAGACCTTGGTTTTAAAATTGAAAAAACTCAAAAAGGAAGTTGAAAAATTAAATCAGTAATATCAGGGCTATTGATTCATTGTGCGCCCTATGAAAAGGATGGAACAGATGGCATTTGAAGGACTTTCGGATAAACTGCAAAATGTGTTTAAAAAGCTGAAAGGTAAGGGTATTTTAGCTGAAAAAGATATCGATGAAGCTATGCGTGAAGTTAGGCTTGCACTGTTAGAGGCAGACGTAAGCTTTAAGGTGGTAAAAGATTTTGTGGCAAGGGTAAAGGAAAAGGCCTTAGGCGAGGAAGTTTTAGCTAGTCTAACCCCTGCCCAGCAAGTAATAAAAATTGTCAATGAGGAGCTTAGGGACCTGATGGGTGGTAGCAATAGCAAAATAAGCTATTCCCCCAAGGGTTTCACAGTACTTTTAATGGCAGGGCTTCAGGGAACGGGTAAAACCACAAGCTGTGGAAAACTTGCTGTGTGGTTGAGAAGAAACGGCAAAAAACCGATGTTGGCTGCTTGCGATGTTTATCGCCCTGCTGCAATAGATCAGTTAGAAATAATAGGGAAATCCATCGATGTTCCAGTATTCACCATGAGAGATTGTAAGAAACCAGAGGTCATCGCCCAGGAGGCATGCAAAGAGGCCCAATATAAGGGATTTAATGTGTTGATTTTAGATACATCTGGGAGAATGCACATAGACGATGAACTTATGGACGAATTGGCTCGTATTAAAAAAAGTGCACAGGTTCACGAAATTCTTTTGGTTGTGGATGCTATGACGGGGCAAGATGCTGTAACGACTGCCCAAGGCTTTAATGAAAGGCTCGGTATTGATGGAATCATAATGACAAAGCTCGATGGAGACAGTAGGGGGGGTGCAGCTTTATCAGCAAAGGCCGTCACCGGTAAACCCATAAAATTTGTGGGCATGGGGGAAAAGATGGATGCCTTAGAGCCGTTTCACCCTGAACGTATGGCCTCGCGAATATTAGGAATGGGTGACATGCTTACCCTTATTGAGAAGGCCCAAGAAGGTCTGGATGAAAAAAAAGCAGTAGAACTCGAAAAAAAGATGCGGCGGAACGAATTCACCTTGGAGGATTTTCTTGATCAATTCAGCCAAATTAAGAATATGGGTGGTTTGGCCAAGATGATGAATATGATGCCTGGAATGAATAGGGCTGAAATGAAAGGCATTGATATGGAGCAAAGTGAAAGGGAAATGGTTCACATGGAAGCCATTATCCAATCTATGACTAGTAAAGAACGGCGAGATCCCGGTGTTCTTAATGCCAGCAGAAGGAAGAGAATATCCGCAGGATGCGGACTGCCAGTTTCCAAGATTAATCAACTGATAAAGAAGTATGAGGAAACTAAGAAGATGATGAGGAAGTTTAACACAGCCCCTAAGCATAAAAAGAATAGGATGTTTAAATTTCAATAAAGCATTGGTAGAAACCGGGCATCATAGATGTCTGGGTTGATAATAAAGAAAAGAGGAAAAAGAAAATGGCGGTAAAAATTAGGTTAAAGAGAATGGGTGCAAACAAGAGGCCTTTTTATAGGGTAATTGTTGCTGATGGTAGGTCACCTAGGGACGGAAGATTTATTGAAGAGTTGGGTTATTACAATCCCTTAAAAAAGCCTGCTGAGATAAAGATTGATGTGGAGAAGGCCCAGGAATGGTTGGTTAACGGTGCCCAACCTACAGAAACAGTGAAGAGACTGTTCGATAATGTAGGCATAGTAAAACCATCCAAAAACGGTGAAAAGACAACTGATGAAGTGGAGCTTTCACAAGAACTCACCGAGTAAAGAAAGTGGTGAATAAAAAATGGTAGATTTAGTAGAAGCGATAGCAAAATCTTTAGTAGATCACCCTGAAGCTGTGGAGGTACGTCAAGTGGAGGGGAGAACGGTTTCGGTGATTGAACTTCGCGTGGCAGCTGATGACATGGGAAAGGTAATTGGGAAACAGGGTAGAATCGCTAGGGCTATACGAG
Organism: uncultured Oscillospiraceae bacterium; assembly: GCA_964567325.1. Classification (GTDB taxonomy): domain Bacteria; phylum Bacillota; class Clostridia; order Peptostreptococcales; family Anaerovoracaceae; genus UBA1426. The sequence continues at coordinate 248 of CAZMMB010000270.1, read as the reverse complement.
TTGTGGTCAAGGCAGCAGCAAATAAGTCTAACAGGAAAGTTGCTGTGGAAATTGTGCAATAGAAGACAGGGAGGCAGGGCAAGGGACGCTTCGGCAAGACAGTGGATGCTAGCTGAAATGTTCCCCTGCCCTTTAGCAATTTAAATGGGGGAAGGAAGAGATGGAAACAATAAGACTGGGGAAAATTGTAAATGCCGTAGGTCTTAAGGGTGAACTGAAAGTATACCCCTATACTGATTATAAGGAGA
>CAZMMB010000269.1:0-2436 GCA_964567325.1 uncultured Oscillospiraceae bacterium | reverse complement strand
GGTCCTTTTGTAACATATAACTGATATGCCCTGTTTTGCCTGTAATGTCCTCCTTATCTAAAATTATTTTCCCGCGATTTGGAATAGATAAACCAGATATTACATTAAACAGGGTGGTTTTTCCCACGCCACTGACACCCAATAAAGAAACAATTTCACCCTCCTTTACTTCTAGTGAAACGCCTTTTATGATTTCATTTTCCCCGTAGGATTTTGATATATTTATAGCTTTTAACTTTGACATAGTTACCCCGCGATTCTAGTCAGGGAGATATTCATTGGTAAATCCAAATTTCGATGGAATCTCTTTTTCTATAAGCCCCTTATCCCATAACCAGGAAAAGAAATCATCCCATCTACCTTGATCTATAAAACCCCATTGGTCTTCCTCTGCCTTGTACTGGCCAGCAATCCATTTTTGGCTTTCCAAAGCTAACTCCTTATCTAATTCCGGATTCGCTTTAACCAGTATATTTGCAGCCTCCTCCGGATTAGCTATAGCATCCTCATACCCCTTAGCCACTGCCTTCAAAAATGCTTTAGTTTTTTCTTTGTTTTCCTTCATATAGGCAAGATTTCCGATTAGGATAGGACTATAATAATCAAATACCGGATCTATATCTTTAAATGCAAAGAAATCTGTTTCTATACCCTTTACATTAGCCGCAATACCATCCCAAGCATAATATACCCATATGGCATCAATATTTGTATTAAGTGCTGTTATAACATCTGTTACGGTACTGGGGACCATCTCAATGGAATCAAAGTCTCCGCCATCAGTGTCTACAACGCTTTTTATCATTGCTTTTTCTATAGGCGCATCCCAAGTAGAATAAGTTTTGTTTGACATCCCTTTTGGACTATCTATTCCTTCCCCTTTAAGGGATATTATTCCAGATGTATTATGTTGAATCAAAGCAGCTATAGCGGTTACCGGCAACGGTTCGACATTTGCAAATGCCGGTGCAATTATGTCTTGAAATGAAATTCCAAACTGAGCTTTACCGGATGCCACTAGAGTTTCCGCCCCATCTTCTGGGGGTTGGACTATTTCCGCATTGATACCTGCCTCTTCAAAATATCCTTTTTCCATAGCTACATATAATCCTGTGTGGTTAGTATTTGGGGTCCAATCCAACACAATGGTAATCTTTTCTCCACCTTTTTCTCCGCAACCTATCATTGCAATTGCCAGGCCTAATATACAGATATAAACAACTAATTTTTTCTTCATGTTTTGCCTCCCTTATTTATACTCCTTTTTCTTCCTCAGTCCAAGGCATACTGATTTTTTGCAGCATAGCGACACCTTTCATTAGCATAAGGCTGATTAAAGATATGAAAAATATTACAGCAAACATCTTGTCAAAAGAGTATGATTTTTTTACTCTAACCATATACACGCCTAATCCACTAAAACCACCCAGCCATTCTGCGATAACTGCCCCTACTATAGAATAAGATACAGATATTCTTAGACCAGCAAAAAAATGGGACATGGAACCTGGCAACTTTATATGCTTAAATATTTGTCCCCCTGTAGCGTTCATGGAGTTTAACAGCCTTATTGAATCAGGATCTACAGATTTATAGCCATCCAACAAACCAATGGTAATAGGGAAAAAGGTAACTATCACAATCAAGGTGATTTTCGGCGCCATCCCATAACCTAGCCACAAGACTAATAAGGGTGCAATTGCCACAGTTGGTATTGTTTGTGTTATAACCAAGATTGGATAGACGGCTCTATAAACAAATTGAAAACGATCCATTATTATGGAGACGATAAATCCCAACAAGACCCCTATACCCAAGCCCAAAAACGCTTCTATTAAGGTGGTTTTTGCATGGTAAAACAACAGGGATAAATCCGATACAAGCGCTTTTGAAACTTCTAAAGGTGATGGCAACATGAAACTGGGGACAATTTTCAAGGCGCACAGGACCTGCCATAAGATTGCAATAAACAGAATAGCCGAGAAGGCAGATACTTTATTTGTGATGCTTTGTAATTTTTTCATCGATAGTAAGCACACCACCTTTTGGGTTGAAATGGATTTTCACATACGACATCAAAGATGGAGCACCTGCTTTAATTGCGACATATTGACATTCCTTTATGATATCGACCAGCTCCTCTAATTTCCCTTCCACTGTAGTCTCAAAAGGACCTACATAGTAAGTTAAACCCGTGCTTTTTATATACCCGATGACATCATCTACTACTTTGCATACCTGCTCGCCACCAGCTAAATTTGGTAATATTTGAATTGCTATACTTGCATCCATATCGAATACCTCCTTAATAATTTGCATTTATAATATGAAAAATCCTTCAAGGCCTAGCCAGGAAGGATTAGAATTCATAATCATAACCAAATGATATATTATAATCCCTACGCTGGCATTACCCAGATCAGGTAAACGGTTAGA
>CAZMMB010000268.1:0-2436 GCA_964567325.1 uncultured Oscillospiraceae bacterium | reverse complement strand
TTCCCTGCAGTCCTTGGCCTCAGCTAAAATTAGCTCAGCCTTCTGTCTATATTTTTGCTCGTTGGCCCTGTCTTTTTCTATTTTATAAAGATCTGCTAGTTCTAACATTGTCTCTACATGAGAGCCGTTAGATGCTAAAACCCTCCTGAAACTGCCTATGGCCTTATCATTGCTGCCTGTTCTAGCATAAGCAACGCCCAGATAGTAGTGTAAGGGCCACCAGCTCTTATAGGTTGTTTCTAAAAAGGGCTCTAAAATCTCTAGTCCTAGCTCCCAGCGACCTGATAAAACAGCATTATATCCTTTTTCAATTTTTAAGGGTTGTTCCAACTGTGAAAGTCTACGTTTTATTTCCTTCCTATCCTTACCATTGTTACTTTTTCTAAGGAAATCCTTCCATACCAAATTTGCCTTTTGGTAAAGACCTAGATTTAGATAGTCATATCCCAAATAGTAGTAGGCCTGGGCAAATCGCGGATGGACTTGGGTTAACATTTCAAAGTAATCCATGGATTCCTTCTTAAATCGACCAATGAACTCGTTATTGTCGCCCCTTAAGTGAAATTCCCTACAAACCCGGGCATAGCTGTACATAGCATGCAGATAATCGGGTTTAAGCACCAAGGCTGCGCGAAAATAAATTATAGCTGTATCAAAATCTTCCTTTTCTGCCGCGTCCCTTCCTTTTTTTGTTAGGGTGTCAAGGATTTTACTGGTATGGAACATGTTTATGTATTCCACATACTGGGGCGTATATTTAAACTTAGGGTCAGTCCCTATTACCCAGGCCATATTTTCCACCAGGTAAAGGGCATTGAGGTCCTGGCCTTTCTTAAACGCTTTATAATCCTCATGCCTAAAAGGCACTGGCACCCCCCTCATAAAACTACAGTCTTTGCCTTTTGAAAGATATTTATCTGAAAAATCGTCGAATATATATGTTTTTAGCTTGTCCTTGAAATATCTCCCTACCCTATCTTTTCTGGATTGAAAAGGTGGCAATAAAGGTGCTGTTGGTGAAATCCTACTTTTCTTATTAACCGGAACAATGACTTCCCCTTTTGGAATATCACTGAGTCTATCAATTGTTTTTCTCATTCCTCTATTACCCATCCTGTCTTCATGAATTTTCTTACTGCTTCCGGATTCAGGCTAGCTTTCATATCCCCCTCCAGCAGCTCTTTAAGGTTATCTGTGTTATTCTTATCTTCTTCCACTCCGTAATGATAAAGTATTTTATAAAGTGTCTCCTTGTTGTGTGACCTGTGTTGAAAGCCCTTTCTATAATAAAAATCAGACAGGTCCTCATAGAATAAAAATGGAGACTTGTGTTTTTCATAGGCGAAATAGTCTAGGGTATTTTGAAAACCTCCCCTATTATAATATAAATTCAAAAGCTTTTCCACCATCTTAAGGCGGGCTAATTCCTTCGACGAGATATAAAGGTTGGATATCAGCTCATAAGGGGCTTTCCTCCTGTAGATGTAGGAATGTTCCTCTACTTCCTTCAAGATTGGAGTCCCCGGAAGAAGTTTCAGAAAACCTAATTGGAGCATGTCCGGTTTCAGGGAATAGACGGCATTAAAGGAATTGGCAAAACTATGGTAGTCCTCATGGGGAAGACCTGCTATCAAATCTAGATGCAAATGAATATTTCCCAACTCAATAAGTGCAGACACATTTTGGGCAAGTTTTTCCAAATCACAAGGCCTATTAATAGCCCGCAAGGTCTTTTCATTGGTGGTTTGCACCCCAATTTCAAGCTGGAAAAGACCGGGCCTGGCCATTGACAGTAGCCTCAACATCTCCTGGCTTATCAAATCACCGCACATTTCAAAGTGAAAATTTGTAATACCCTGGTCAGCCTCCATGAGATATTTCACTATACTTAAAGAACGTTCATTGTTATAATTGAAAGTCCTATCAACGAATTTAACCTGTTTGACCCCCTTATAAATGAAATAGCTTAAATCCTCCTTCACCCTATCTATGGGGAGGGGGCGAATACCTTTTTCTATCGATGAAAGACAGTAGCTGCAAGAAAATGGACAACCTCTGACAGATTCATAATACATAATTTTATCATCTTCAGAAACCAGGCTAAGAAATGGAAAAGGGACCTGATTAAAGTCCACAGGTTGGGGGGGCGGATTGACATATATTTTACCATCCTGCCTGTAATGTAGGCCCTTAACATGGAAATAATCACATACTCCTTCACCAGTTTTAGATAAACAGGTGAAGAATTTTGCTAAATTCTCCTCACCTTCACCAGAGAGTATGTAATCGACCGCCAGGTGTTTTTTCATTATTTCTACAGCACGCCATGTTACTTCCGGCCCTCCTAACAAAATGGCAGTCTCTTTCCTAGCCTTCTTTAAATTTTCCGCTAAGTAGAGGGTTTTCTCGATATTCCATATATAACATGAAAAACAA
>CAZMMB010000267.1:0-2450 GCA_964567325.1 uncultured Oscillospiraceae bacterium | reverse complement strand
ATTTGACCACCCCATGAGAAACTTGCACACTGCACGCAATTATTTGACCAATGATTACGTGACACTAACCGTTGGAGCAAAAAATTTGCCTTTTTCAGATAAATGTTATAGAATGTTAGTTGTATGGCAATTTGAATCGCATATTATAATTCTAGTTATGCTGAAATGGTTGATTAATTTATAGATAAACACAAGCAAATCTTTCGTAAAGTATGCATTAGTCAAATTTTTGCACATACCTATTTGCCCATTTATATTTTGGGGACAACTATAGCAATATTTTCACGTTTTAATAAGTTGCATTATATGCTCAATTTAAGTGTCTAGATTTAAGATAGGCATATTTTTAACTAGGAGTGATTTAGGTGGAACAAAGGACAAATTTTGAAGTGCTGAGAATGGTTCAATTGGTGCAACTGGAGATGCTCATTGAAATAGATAAAATATGCAAGAAGAATAATATCAAATATCAATTATACTCAGGTACTTTATTGGGGGCTGTCAGACATAAAAAGTTTATTCCCTGGGATGACGACCTGGATATATGCCTGTTGAGAAAGGACTACGATAGATTAATAAAAATCTTGGCCGATGACCTGGACAGCAAATATTTTCTTCAAACCCATGAAAGGGATAAGAACTATGTGCATGCCTTTACTAGGATAAGAAAAAACAATACCCTGATGCTGCAGAGTTATTACAAAGAAATAGATATGCACCATGGAATATTTATTGATATTTTTCCTTTGGACAATATTGTCCCAGATACATTTATGGGTAGAATCCAGTACCATTTACTGTACAGTATCCGCAGTGTGAAGTTTTTGAAGGTTATCGGCCTTATCGGTAATGAAAATAAAACATTTAAAAAATATATTAAACTATTTCTTTATTGGGTGTTGAAACCCCTGCATATTCGATATTTCAACATTATTGAAACAAAAATTGCCTGCATGTTTTACCACAAACAAACAAAATATTCTAGCCATTTATCAGAGGCAGGAAAAGAGTTTTATCAGCCCTACAAAATTATTAATAAACATTTTTATGACATCATTGATATGGAATTTGAAGGTCATATGTTTCCAGTACCCAAAAATTATGATGAGGTCTTGACCAATATCTTTGGCGACTATACGGCCCTTCCACAACCGGATCAACGAAAGCCACATCATGGGGTAACAGATGTTTCCTTCAATACCACTTCTGATAAAGAATACTATTCAATGGTCAAGTGACACTTTAATCACTAGCATAGAAGGATAGGCCATAAATATTGTGCGCTCATCCACAAAGCATTGTCCACAAGGTTGGTGGGCAATATTCACCGATATTAAAATAAAAAGGTAGGTGCATTATACTGATATGAATAATCAAAATATAAAAAATAATGGATCAAGAAAGATCACTGCAGCATTGTTAATGGCTGCGGGCAAGGGTTCAAGAATTAGGCCCTTATCACAAACGAGGCCTAAACCGCTGATACCAGTAAAAGGAACTCCCATGATAGAAACCATAATACATGCTATAAAGATGGCTGGAATTGATAAAATTATAGTAACTGTCGGTTACAAGAAAGAATCTTTTTATTATTTAAGGAAATTGTATGGGGATATAATATTTATTGAGAACAAGGAATATGAAAATAAAAACACCATATCATCTTTTTATGCTGCAATGAATGCTATCCAGAATGAAAATTGCCTTATATGCGAATCGGACCTATATATCGCCAATCCATCCATAATAAAAGGTAGTATCGATAAATCGCGCTATTTCCTAGAAAATACAAAGCCACAGAATTACGAGTGGGGATTTCACTTAGAAAAAGATACAGTGAAAAAGGTTGTTAGACCCAATAAAAAAGTTTACCTAGACCATCGTATGTATGGGGTAGCTTATTGGCTAAAGGAGGACTTAAATAAATTAAGCAAGGCCATAAAAAAAGCCTATCAAAAGAAGGGACATGAAGAGAAAGCCTACGATGAAATTGGAAATGAAATATTCAATGAAATAGATATGGGGACAATAAGGGTCAGCAAGGGTCAAATATACGAAATAGATACCCTAGATGATTTGGTCAAGGTAGATGTTTCCTACAAGACATATCTAGAGAAGCTTGCGGCGGGGAGATAATTATGAAGAAAGATTTTTTAAATTTACTTGATAGAAAACATATTAAAACATTTTGCGACCTGCTTGATATATCATCGAAGGATATAAAGGACATTTATGTAAACCCGGGCAGGAGTGCAAACAACAGCAATTTTGTCTTCCATGTAGGTAAGGACGCATTCTTATATAGAATACCTGGAAAAGGGACAGACAAGTTTTGCAGCCGAATAAGAGAATCCTTGGCATATGATACCCTATCCCCCTTTAAAATTACAGATGAGGTCATTTACCTGTCCAAGGAAACAGGCATTAAAATTAGCAAATACTATATGAAC